>JAZLCB010000368.1:0-4038 GCA_045614005.1 Clostridia bacterium | reverse complement strand
ACCCTATTGCAAAAATTTGTAAGTAGTGTATAATAAAAACATACTAGTTTTAAGGAGGCGATTTTGTGAAAGAAAACAAACTTATGGAACTTTCTATGGTTTTTTCCGTTGATATCATAAATCTTGTTAAACATTTAAAATCAAGCTACGAATCTGTTATATCAAATCAGATTGGCAGAAGTGGAACTTCTATTGGAGCGAATATCCACGAGGCACAGTATGCACAAGGAAAAAAGGATTTTATTTCGAAACTTGAAATAGCTTTAAAAGAAGCAAGTGAAACAGGATATTGGCTTGAACTGTTATACAGAACAAAATATATTGATGAGCCTACATTTAAATCGCTTTCTTCTAAATGCAGTTCGCTCAGGGTAATGCTGATTTCTTCTTGTAAAACTGCAAAACAGAATTTAGAAAAATAAGAATTTGTAGGGTTGAGATATATGAAAATATTATGGAGTATTATTCTTTTGGTGGATTGCTTGCTACCGTTGATGCTTGCACATTTTTATCATAAATATAAACATAAAGAAATGGCTCTTTCCGTTCTTGGTTCGCGTCAAAGTCCTGTGAAATGGATATACAACATTTGGTGCATCGTATCGGGTATTGTTTTCTGCATTTCTCCGTATGCATTGTATCGGGAAAATAATTGCTGTTTATCAATAATAATATGGATTTTGCTTGCAATATACGGAATTGGTTGTGAAATCATATCAGGATTATGTCCGTTAAATGAAAACAGGCAAGACGAAGATGTTATTACGAAAATTCACGGTGGAACTTCTGCTATCGGATTTATAACATTACTCATTGTGCCGTTGCTTTTGGCAATAATGCAATTTCAAAGTTCAAATATAATTGTAGGAGTAATCTCACTCGTAAGTTTTATTGCTTCCTTTATATTTTTTTGTTTTTTCATTATGGGCGAGAAAGAAAAGTTCGTAAATACTGTTTTGAGATACGGCGGTCTTTGGCAACGGCTTGTTTTACTAAGTTGCTACATACCGTTACTCGCTTGGTGTATTATATAATAAATTCCAATTTGTTAAGTATCAAACCGGTGTGCTTTTCTTCGGACTTAACTACATATATGTACAATTTGGTCGGAATCAGACAACAAAAAGCAGACCTTTCATGGTCTGTTTTTTTGTTGGGCAATAATTTAAAAGGACTTGAACCTTAAGAAGGCTTTGAGCATTAAATAAAAAATCCTATTTCGTATTATTGTCCTTGACAAGAAATCCTATTTCGTATTATAATATTTACATAGAAGTGTGCTTTTAACACAAAAGAAAGGACTACTACAAAATGAACAAAAACAAACTTTTTAATGGATTTTATAACTACACAGTTATTGCTACCTACATGGGTATGCTTTGCGGATTCTGTGCAATCCCTACTCTCTTTGCCGGTCAGGTTCGTACCGCTATAATACTTCTTATGGTAGCCGGATTATTCGATATGTTTGACGGCAAAATTGCCTCAACCAAAAAAAACCGTACACCATCCGAAAAAAAGTTTGGAATTCAGATAGACTCACTTAGTGATATAATATGCTTTGGTGTTCTTCCCGGATTTATTACATATGTTATATCCGGCAAGAGTCAGATCGCACTTATTTGCGGTGGTGCATATATGCTTTGTGCACTTATCCGTCTGGCTTACTTTAATGTTTGCGAAGAGGAAAGACAGCAAACTGAATGTGGTGCAAGAAAGACATATGATGGTCTTCCCGTTACCATGGCGGCTGTTATATTCCCCACTTTCTACATAATAATGTCATTAGCTTGCCTTAATCCCGCATACATTTTCCCTGCTCTTGCAGCGATAATGGCTTTTGCATTCATATTCGCATTCAAGCTTCCTAAAGCCAACATGACAGGCAGTATAATCTTGGCAGTTCTGGGTATTGCAGAACTCGTATTTATATGTGTAGGTATAAAATAATGAAAAATGAAACTCTTTCTGTTCGATTTCTTTATAATACTGTAGTAGGCAGAGTGCTTCTTAAAGTTCTTACCCGTCCTTTCGTATCCAAAATTGCAGGAGCTTTTTTGGATTCTCCCCTATCCAAATTCATGGTTTCGAGATTTATAAATAAAAATGATATAGATATGTCGGGCTATGCAAATACCAACTACAAATCGTTCAACTCGTTTTTTATGAGACAACGAATTGAATACGAGATGTGTGAAACAAAGGACAAACTCATATCTCCATGTGATGCATTCTTAAGTGCATACGAAATAGGCGAAAATGTATCTTTTGACATAAAAAATGCAAAATACAGCATAGAACAGCTTGTAGACAGCATTGATACAGCAAAACTCTACAAAGACGGCATATGCCTTATTTTCCGTCTTACACCAAAGCACTACCACAGATATATTTTCTCTTGCACAGGCAAGATTGCCGAGCAAAAGAAGATAAAAGGTATACTCCACTGCGTAAGACCTATAGCCTATACCGAAATACCTGTATTTACGCAAAATGCCCGTGAAATGGTGCGCATTGATACCGAAAACATGGGTTCAATAGTACAAATGGAAATAGGCGCACTCATTGTAGGAAAAATAAGCAATTATTCCGATGCCGATACAGCTACCCAAGGTAAAGAGAAAGGATATTTTGAATTTGGCGGTTCTACCATTGTACTGCTGATACAAAAGGACAAAGTAAATCTTACCCAAAAGGTAATTGATCTTATACAATCTAAAGAAGAATCAGCTGTATGCATGGGAGAAACCATAGCAGATATTCTTGAAAAGTAAGACTAATCTCCTCGGAGGTGTAATATGAAGGGTATAAAAAAATTATTACGACGACTAACCTCATCCATAAGCCGAGCCGGTGCAAACAGAATTTCCAAAAAAGCCGCTGCAGTAAGCGAATCGGAAATTTGCCTTATGTATGCACTCGACGACGGAAAGCCCCACTCCCAAAGACAAATTGCAGATGAGTGGAAAGTACCCAGAACAACCCTCAACACCATAGTTAAGCGTTGGGAAAAAGACGGTCTTCTGGAAATGAGAAAGATAGCCGGAAAACGCAGAGAAAAAGAAATATGCCTCACCGATAAAGGTGCAGAAAAAGTTAAAAACACCTTAGCGGAAAATTATGATGCAGAAAACTCCGCACTGGAACTGACAATAGAAAAATACTCCGATAGTTTTATAGATGCACTTGAGTTTTATGCAGACACTCTGAAAGAACAACAAGAAAAATTAAAACGAAAAAAAAGAAATAAAAAATAACTGCTCGCCCTTAGGTCGAGGGCGATAAGGAAGTAATGGTTTTGAAGCCTGATTTTCAGCTTATACTACGCAAAAAATTCCCGAAATACGTCAGTATTACGAGAATTTTGTTGCTTGTCTAATTCTAAAAATCAGATATTCAAAACTGCTGCGCATCCTAAAATCCAAATTTTTTAATGAAGTTCAAGGCGAAAATGGCTCATAATCCTGACGGATATGAGCCATTTTTAACGCAGAAATTCGTAAAAAAGATGGTTTTTAGGACAATACTTCCTTATCGTCCTCGACCTTTGGCAAGCAGTTATTTTTTATGCTATTTTACTTAAAATACTTAACACAAGCATCAAATATGCCCATATCGTAATTACCTTCGACGTTCTTATAAAGACCGTTATTGTATCTTTCGGTATGGCCCATCTTACCGAGTACTCTACCATCGGGTGATGTAATACCTTCTACAGCGAGTATAGAACCGTTGGGGTTGTACTGAATATCATATGTGGGGTTACCGCTAAGGTCAGCATACTGTGTTACTATCTGTCCGTTTGCGGCAAGCTCTCTTATGAGCTCTTCCGAAGCTAAGAATCTACCCTCACCGTGAGATATCGGCACATTGTAAACTTCACCGGGCTTTGTATTTGCAAGCCATGGGGATTTGTTGGATGCGATTCTTGTTCTTACAATCTTGGACTGGTGACGTCCTATTGTGTTGAATGTAAGTGTGGGGCATTTTTCGTCGGTATCTATAATCTTACCATAGGGAACAAGTCCGAGTTTGATA
>JAZLCB010000367.1:0-3193 GCA_045614005.1 Clostridia bacterium | reverse complement strand
TCTCTTCATCGATAATATTTACAGATTTACTCAGGCGGGCTCCGAGGTTTCAGCCCTCCTTGGACGTATGCCCTCTGCGGTAGGTTATCAGCCTACTCTCGCGACAGAAATGGGTGCTCTCCAGGAGAGAATTACCTCTACGGGCAAGGGCTCTATCACATCCGTTCAGGCGGTTTACGTTCCTGCAGAGCACCCATTTCGGTTGCAAGGGTAGGCTGATAACCAACCGCAGAAGGCATACGACCCAAAAGTGCGGAAACCTCACTACCTGCCTGAGTGAATCTGAATATGTTGTCAATAAAGAGAAGTACGTCCTGACTCTCTCTGTCACGGAAGTATTCTGCCATGGTAAGACCGGAAAGAGCAACTCTCATTCTTGCACCGGGAGGCTCATTCATCTGTCCGTAAACGAGGGCGGTTTTGTTTATAACACCCGATTCCTTCATCTCGTTGTAAAGGTCGTTACCCTCACGGGTTCTCTCTCCTACGCCTGAGAATACGGATATACCGCCGTGCTGTTTTGCAACGTTGTTTATAAGCTCCATAATAAGAACTGTCTTACCAACGCCTGCACCACCGAAGAGACCTATCTTACCACCCTTTGCATAAGGAGCAATAAGGTCAACTACCTTGATACCTGTTTCGAGGATTTCGGTTGTGCTGTCCTGTTCATCATATGAAGGAGCATCTCTGTGTATAGACCATTTTTCCTCTGCTTCAGGAGCAGGGAGGTTGTCCACAGGTTCTCCGAGAAGATTGAATATTCTGCCGAGTGTTTCAGGACCAACGGGAACTTTAATAGGTTCGCCTGTATCTACTGCGTCTATGCCACGCTTAAGACCATCGGTAGAATTCATGGCGATACATCTTGCAACATCATCGCCTATATGGTTTGCAACCTCACACACAATCTTGCGGTCGTTATGCTCTATTTCTATAGCATTCAAGAGGTTTGGAAGCATACCATTTTCAAATTTAATGTCAAGTACAGGTCCTATAACCTGAATGACTTTACCTATATTTTTGCTCATTTTAACATCCTCCGCATGAAATCGTTATAGTGCTTCTGCACCGGAAACAATTTCCGTTATTTCCTGCGTAATTGCAGCCTGTCTTGCTCTGTTGTAATTTAATGTAAGGGTATCTATCATTTCGCCTGCATTCTTGCTGGCGTTATCCATAGCCATTCTTCGCGAAGCAAACTCAGAAGCCTGCGACTCGCAAAGTGCGCCATACATAGAACCTGAAACAAAGCTTTTGGCTGCGCGTTCCAACACCTGCGATACCGACGGTTCATATACTGCAACAGTACGAACCGTATCCGATGGCTTGTACTCAAACGGTAGGAGTCGGATATCTGTAGGAACCTGACTCATTACTGACACCATCTCGGTATAGTAAATATATATTTCGGCAATTTCGCCGTCTAAATATTTACGGCACAAAACATCGCCCAATGCATAGCAATCACCTATGGAAACATCCTCTGCCACACTAAAGTCTGCAAATACAATCTCGTAAGAATTTCTTTTGCAAAATTCATGGGCTTTCTTTCCTACAGGGACAACACATACATCGGAATCTTTTGTGTCTTGTAAAAACTTTTTGAAAAGATTGGAATTATATCCGCCTGCAAGACCTCTGTCACCTGCTATAAGAATACAGCAGGTTTTGCCCTCTCTGGAAGTATCAAAGAATGCAGAAGATGAATCCGCTTTTGAAATATCAAGTCCTTCTACAAGTTCTTTCAAGTACTCAAAATACGGTCTTGAAACTTCAACTCTTTGTCTTGCCTTACGGAGTTTTGACGCGGCAACAAGCTCCATTGCCTTTGTTATCTGCATTGTTCCCTCAATGCTTTTTATTCTGTTTTTAATATCCTTCATTGAGGAAGGCATCAGTATCACCTGCCTATCTGCCGTTTAAAAACTTATCCTTATATTCAATGATTGCAGCTTTTAAGTCTGCTTCTGTTTCTTTACTAAGTTCGCCGGTAGCCTTTATGGAATCTAATATTTCATTGCGAGATACGCTTAAGAATTCATAAAGTCCGTTTTCGAAGTCGCGAATCTTATCTACATCAATTTCGTCGAGCAAATCATTAGTAACCGCATATATAATGGCAACCTGCTTTTCTACATCCACAGGAGTGTTTCTGCCCTGCTTTAACACTTCAACGATTCTTTCACCCTGATGAAGTCTCTTTTTGGTATCTTCATCAAGATCCGAACCAAACTGTGCAAAGGACTGAAGCTCTCTGTACTGTGAATACAAGAGTTTGAGTCTGCCGGATACCTTTTTCATTGCTTTTATCTGCGCACTACCGCCAACTCGAGATACAGAAATACCGGGGTTAACCGCAGGCATGACGCCGCTGTGGAAAAGCTCGGTTTCCAGGAATATCTGACCGTCGGTAATGGAAATAACATTTGTAGGTATATACGCCGATACATCGCCCGCCTGTGTTTCTATTATAGGAAGCGCAGTGAGCGAACCGCCACCGTATTCGGGAGCGATATTTGCAGCTCTTTCCAGAAGTCTGGAATGGAGATAGAAGACATCACCGGGGTAAGCTTCTCTACCCGGAGGACGTCTTATAAGAAGCGAAAGTGCTCTGTAAGCTACAGCATGCTTGGAAAGGTCATCATATACTATGAGTACATCCTTTCCCTGAGCCATGAAGTATTCACCCATTGCACAGCCCGAATAAGGAGCTATATACTGAAGCGGAGCCATCTCCGATGCAGTAGCGGAAACTATAATTGTATAGTCCATAGCACCCGACTTTTTGAGTGTTTCAACGGTCTGAGCTACTGTAGAACGCTTCTGACCTATAGCAACATATATACAGATTACATCTTTACCCTTCTGGTTTATTATGGTATCAAGAGCTATTACAGTTTTACCTGTCTGTCTGTCACCTATAATAAGCTCACGCTGACCTCTGCCTATAGGAATCATGGAGTCTATTGTTTTGATACCTGTCTGCAGAGGTACATTAACAGACTTACGCTCAATAATTCCCGGTGCATTGGATTCTATTGGACGAGTTTCATTAGCTTCTATAGGACCCATACCATCTATAGGTTCACCAAGAGCATTGACAACTCTGCCTATGAGTGCATCGCCTACAGGAACGGACACAACTTTGCCTGTTCTTTTAACGACATCGCCCTCTTTTATTCCTACATCA
>JAZLCB010000366.1:0-6869 GCA_045614005.1 Clostridia bacterium | reverse complement strand
CATCTCCGGGTCCGATGCCCATACCAACGAGTGCGGATATGAGTGCGCCTGTACCGGAAGATAAGAGTATAGCATAATCTGTTCCGATTGTCTTTGCCCAAGCGTCTTCAAACTTTTCTGCCTGCTTTAAAGCGTTGTTAACACGGAAGAGTTCTTTGGTAGCTATTACCTTTTCAACTGCTTCCACTTCTTCTTTGCCCATTCTGAACATAAGAATATACCTCCTAAAAAATTTATTTATTGTATAACTTATTTAAAAGTTTAACATTTTCTTCTACAATGTACTTATCCAGAGATTCTATAAATCCGGGGATGGTAGCTGCTTTAAAAGAGCCTATTTCGTAACCGCCGTAGGGTATCTGGTCCTCTGTGGGGAGATATCCGAAGCTTCCGCCTGTAAGACCGAAAAGAAGTGTTTCCTCAAAGGGAGACTTTTCTTGGAGCGAGAGAGCTATTTTGCAAAATGCTTCAAACGGGAACGGAGCAATAGCTATGCCGTCCAAAGACACTACTGTTTGCATAATGGTGAGAGAGGTTGGAGCTTCCACCTTGTCTTCGTACATTTTCTTTATCTTACTAAGTCTGTCGTATGTGCTTATATCAACCTCGATAAGCTTTTCGGGGTCGCCCATTTCTTCCATCTTCTGAAGTACGGATTCGAGTGAGGGCATCTCCACAAAGGGGAGAGTGATATTTTCGCTGTGCACCTTTAATGTAGGAACCTTAAAGTCGGTTGCATCAGCTATTGCAGCTTCTACGTCTTTAGCAGCAATAAGACCTGTTTCCTTTATGTAGCTTTCGTCTCCGGCACCTGTTGTTCTGCCGTTGGAAAGTCTGGGGCCTACGTCACCTTCGGCACCGTTTATATACATACAGGGAGCACCTGTTATTTCTTCTACTCTGTCTATCATGTAGCCGGGCCAGTCTCTTGAAACAGAAAGGTTTTCACCACCGCAGGTGGGATGAACGGCAAAATGAACCATTGTGCCTATGTTGTTACCTTCTGTATCCTTGAAAACAAGAGCTGTCATCTTGGGGTTGTAAGGACCTTCGGGATTCTGACCGAGGATTACTTCGCCGTCTTTTATCTGACGCCTGTTTATGCCGGCATAGGACATTGTCTGTCCTACAGCCATAACTGCATCCTTCATGGATGCGATAGCCTTCTTTGCTGTTTCGATACTTCTGGGGATGAGGATTTCATCCACATACTTGGTATCTGCAGTACCCCAACCGGCAGATGTTCTTGTAATAGGTGCCGAGTGGGTGTGTATGTTGGAGTAAAGTAAATTTTCGGGTTTTATGCCTGTAGCCTCGGCAACAACCTTTGCAACATATTGGCAGTTGTCAAGATTCATGGAGCATATTTCTGCACTTATAAATACTACTGTTTCGTTATTCTGACACACGGCTATTGCATTTACCGATATCGGATCGAGAACGTTGTTGGAAATTCTTTCCGAAGGGTAACCGTAAAGAAGTGCGCCTATGGAAGGAGTAATATCTGTTTTAGCCATTCCGACTTTGAAATTAGACATAGTATAACTTCCTTTCTGCAATGCTTATGAAAAAGGACACAAGTATGCATAATATATTATATATTTAAATAATAGCACAATAGATAGCTACACTCAATACTATATAATGACAAATTATACCCAAAAATTAACTTTTGTATTGGATTTACAGACAAAAACGATGCTTATCACTCATTGGAACAGCCGTTTTTGCGATACTGCCCCGGAGAACAGTTCATAACGGACTTAAATACTCTGCAAAGTGTCTTGGTGTTTGCAAAGCCTACCGCGTAGGAAATTTCTTCCACGGAAACATCGGTTTCCTTAAGAAGATCCTTTGCCACCTGTATGCGGTGGTTGTTTAAAAAGTTGTGGAAGGTAGTACCCGTAATTTTACGGAACACCTTACAGAAATTGCTTGCGCTGTAGCCGCACATCTCGGCAATTTCTTCTATTTTGAGCTCTTCGTTGTAGTTGTGATATACAAGCTCCAGAGCCTTTTCTATATTGGAGACGGAGCGCATGTTTTTGGTTATGCGGACATCTTTGTTTTCATAGGACATTTTTTCGAGGATGCATGCACATGTCTTGTGCAGATTGCCTCGGATTTTGAGTTCGGAAAAATCTGTGGGGTTCTGTTTCAAATCTGCTGTTTCTTCTAAAAGTTCAATTAGCTGTTTGTCCTCTGCGGGGTTTAAAGTAAAGTGAATTGCCGAAGAGGAGAGATTGCGGAAATACTCAAAGTATTCGCTAAGGAGTGTAGTACCAACAACTATTACGAGCAGATTGTTGTCGCCTTGGGTGCGCAGTATCTCGTGAGCCGCCATGGGGGAGGCAACAATAAGGTCGCCTTTGTGTACGTCAAATGTGGAGTTATCTATTTTTACAGTATATGTTCCGCCAAGACAAAAATTTATTTCAATGTCGGGATGACGGTGTTTTTCCATCACGTTAAGGTCACTTACGTGTACGAAATATGGGTGTTCATTCATTAGTAGTTTTTGATAAATCATATTTTCACCTCAAAACAAAATGTGGAAATTTATGAGAATTTTTTTAAACGATAAAGCCTTGTACATTGTCTTGCAAATTCGTATAATCATATCCGGCGTTGCAATAAACGACCATTTAATCAAACGAAAGGAAGATCGTAATGTATAGAATTGGCAAGGAAGAAAAGGATGCTGTTGCAAGAGTAATAGATTCGGGAGAACTTTTTAAAGTTAACAAAGGACCTCTTCAGGAAACAGCAAATTTTGAAAAAGAACTTAAAGAAAAATTCGGAATTGATTATGCTCTTCTTATGACAAGCGGTAAAGCAGCATTAACATCTGCGTTAATCGGAATGGGCATAGGACCCGGAGATGAAGTTATTGTTCCTGCATACACATACATGGCTACTGCAGTTGCGGTACTTGCTACAGGTGCTATTCCTGTTGTTGCAGAAATAGACGAAACCCTCATGCTCGATCCCAAGGATGTTGAAAACAAGATAACAAAGAACACAAAGGCTGTAATCCCCGTACACATGATGGGTTACCCCTGCGATATGGACGGTATCATGGCGGTTGCAAAGAAGCACAACTTATTTGTTTTGGAAGATTCCTGCCAGGCAGACGGTGGTTCTTACAAGGGAAGAAGACTTGGTACAATCGGCGATGCAGGTGCACTCAGCTTCAACTACTTTAAGATAATAAGTGCAGGCGAAGGCGGTGCTCTTCTTACAAACAACAAAGAAATCTTTGAAAAAGGTCTTATATACCACGACAGTAGTGCCGTTGCATATTTCGGCGACCAGATGAGCGGTTTCTCTATAGAACCTTTCTGCGGTCACGAATTCAGAACAAACGAAGTTACCGCGGCTATCATGCGTGAGCAGTTAAAGCGTCTTGACGGAATCCTTGCAGATTTAAGAAAGGTTAAGAAATCTCTCAAGGATAAGCTTAGCACACACTTTGAAATCATTCCTTCAAACGATTACGAAGGTGATTGCGGTACAACACTTACACTTATGTTTAAGACTACCGAAGAAGCACAGACTTTTGTAGAAAAGGCATACGATGTTGCTATCCCCGGTTTCATGGGCAAGCATATGTACTACGGTTGGACTCCTATCTTAAATAAGAGAGGTGCAGCTCACCCTCGTATGAATCCCTACAACATGGCAGAGAATGCAAATGCTCCTGAAATTACAGAAGATTGCTGTCCCAGAAGTAAGGACCTTCTTACAAGAAGCGTGCATATATTCCTTAATCCCGATTGGACAGAAGAAGAAATTACAAAGAGAGCAAATGACTATATAGCTGCTCTTTAATAAAACCTACAAACTAAATAGGAATTTATGAGGATGTAAAAAATTCGCAAGAATTATTTTACATCCTTTACTGTTTTAAGGGTTGGAAAACATGGCATACCATAAGTGGTCTGCAGCTTATTTTCCTGTCCCCAAGGAAGTTTTGTGTTTTAAAAATACGAAAGGGGCGAAGCCACACACTTCGTGCCGAAAGGGCACAAATGTGGGCATCCGCCCCTCTGCAATTTAGCAAAAGTTTTTAATTTTCAGATAGAATATTAAAGACCCATGAGAAGTTCCATAACATAGAGTTCGAGTTTTTCGTAATCTCTTTCAGCTACGCACTTCTTCTGGTATTCATAGTCAAACTTTTCAACCTTAGCTTCAAGAGCCTTAGCGATTCTTAAGCTGTTGATAAGGTGCTGGTAGCTACCTTCCTGACCCTGAGTTCTCATAACCTTAACATCGAGACCGATGTATTCGCCATTCTTACCGAAGTCGCTTTCCATAAGAACCTTCATCTGGTTGAATGCGCAACGCAGGTTCTCTACACCAAAGCTCTTATCCTGGTCGAACTTAAGACCGTTCTGGTCGTTTAAGTGAACGCCCCAGAGCTTGCCCATAGCAAGTGCAAAACCGATTTCGCTTGCGGGGTCAAGAGCTGCGAGCATAGCGTGAGCGGATTCTAAGAGACCACCTACTCTGGAAGGATCCTTTGTAGCTGCGGAAACTGCCATACAGTGACCGAGTGTGGGGCATACGCTTCTGTCAACGGGCTCGTTGGGCTTTGTTTCGATCATGATCTTGATGTCCTTATCGTAATCAAGCATCTTGTTGATAGCTTCGATAAGTCTGTTTGTGGATTCTACAGGGCTCTTGCTTTCATAGCAGAGTGTACCTTCACGAGCGAGCCAGAGAACGATCTTGTCGCAACCGAGGATTTTTGCGATATCGATAGAACGATATGCTCTCCACATAGCATATTCTCTGTCTTCTTCATAGTTGGAGCAGAAACCGCCATCTTTTGTATGGGGATCAAACCAAAGTCTGGGAGCAACGAACTCAGCAGCGAGGTCGTACTTGTCGAGAAGATCTTTCATCTTCTGAGCTTCAACCTTTATTTCTTCTTCTGTGTAGTTGTTGATGTTCGGAACAGCATCGTCATCATGGAACTGAATAGCATCGAAGCCGATTTCCTTGAACATTTTGAACTTTTCTTCCACGGGGATTGTTTCACGAACTGTGGGACCGTAAGAGTCAGCACCTTCATGAACATTCCAGGGACCTACTGAATACTTAAATCTTGACATTTAAATCAACCTTTCATAATAAATTTTTATTTTGTCGGCTTGTTTTAAAAACTAACCGATTACTCTACTGTAATCCATTTCTTCTCGCGGCTGCTTTCTACGATAGCTTCTGTAAGCTTTACTATGTATGCAGCTTCTTCGAGAGTTGCAAAAGGAGGCTCGCCGCTACCTTCTGCTATGTGGCGATAGAATGCATAGAAGTTACCCTTGAATGCATCGTTCCAGCCTTCGGGATGACCCATAGCAAGAGCTGTGTAAGGACGAACTTCGGGGGAGATAGCGTTGGGGTCTCTTATAATAAGATGATTTTCACCACCGCGGTTTCCTATCCAGAGTCTGTCGTTTTCTTCCTGATTCCAACGAACAGAAGCCTTGGAACCGTTTATTTCGAAGTTGAAGTAGCAACCATGACCTGCAGCCATTTCGGATACGTGGTATACACCGCTTGCGCCCTTGTCTGTACGGAACATTACTGCGCCGTAATCTTCGTTCTTAACTTCTACTTCGTCGAACTCTGTGGGTACATTGCTTGTAAATGTTTCTGTCTGGCTCTTGGGCTTCTTACGTACGGGGATAACTGTACGAAGATCTGCCATAACCTCTACTATCTTGTGACCTGTAACGTGCTGGAAAGCATCCATCCAATGTGAGCCGATGTCGGCAATAGCACAGGAGTTTCCGCTCATTTCGGGTTCAAGACGCCAGGAGTAGTCTGTATCGTAGAGGAGCCAGTCCTGCTGATACGAACCTGTTGCTATGTTTACATTACCGATTTCGCCTCTGGCAATTCTTGCCTTGGTTTCCTGAACCATGGGATTCAAACGGTAGTTAAAGTTAACAGCAGCAACGGAATCGGGATATTCTTTCTTTAAATCAACAAGCTCTTTTGCTTCAGCATAAGTTGTGCAAAGGGGCTTTTCGCTGAAAAGATGCTTGCCTGATTTTATGATTTTCTTATTAATTTCCAAGTGAAGAAAGTTGGGTGTGCAGTTGTGTACTGCATCGATGTTGGGGTCGTTAAGAAGTTCGTCTACTGTGGTGTAGCACTTCTCAATGCCGTAGTAATCTGCTTTCTTCTGTGCAAGGGATGCGTTGGTGTCGGCGATGGCATAAAGCTCGCAAAGGCCTATACGGCGCACGGCTTCGATATGGCTTTCGCCAATGTAACCCATGCCGATGATTCCCACACGTATTTTGCTCATGGATACACCTCCATAATTAACATATTTTTATTTAATAATATCACGATGACATTATATATACAATCCTATATAGTGACAAATTATACCCAAAAAATCGCAAAAGTTGACTTTGCCCGTTTTGTTTTGTATTACTCCATATTGAGACTTTTCAGGTAATGATTACGATATTGTGTGGGTGACATCTCGGTGTACTTTCTGAATACACGGCTGAAAGTCTTTGCTACGGGAATACCCACCATTTGACCGATTTCGTTTACCGAATGTGCGTTGTTTTCCAGATGCCTCATCGAAATGTTTATTCGGTGAAGATTCAGGTAATCGTGAAAAGTCATGTTTGTTATGAATTTAAAGAGTCTGCAAAAGGCTCTCGGGTCATAACCGGCACAAGCTGCGGCACGCTCTAAGGTTATTGGCAGGTGATACTCGTTTTGTACCAGTTCAAACACCTTTTGTATCTTTAAGTACCTGTCCAAACTCTTGAGTTTCTGGGCACTCTGGGGCTGCATGGGCACATAACGAACCACCATGGCAAACACTTCAAAAAGGA
>JAZLCB010000365.1:0-2793 GCA_045614005.1 Clostridia bacterium | reverse complement strand
GATATAAAGTAATCAATATCACTAAATTCAGCAAGTTTTGCAAAACCGATTCTTCCTATTTTTGATTTATCACAAAGATAGAATTTTTTGTCGGAGTTGTTAATCATGGATTGTTTTACAGCCCATTCTTGTTCATTGCTGTCGAGAATATCGCCCTTGGCAGTAACACCACGGCTTGAGAAAAACACTTTATTTGCATAACAGTTTTCGTTAATATAGTTATTTGCAAGTGTTCCTACAAAAGACTGGTTGTTGCTTACCAAACCGCCTACACCGATTACTTTGAGGTTTGTGTGACCTGCAAGCTCGGAAATTACTCGAATAGAATTAGTAACAATAGTGATATCTTTTAAATTTTTAAGTTCTCTTGCCATGTAGAAAGTAGTGGTGGAGGCATCTAAAAACACGGTGTCTCCGGGGAGAATGTGTTTAACTGCTTCCTTTGCTAATCTTTCTTTGGCATTAGCATTGAGGTGCTTACGCTTTTCAAGTGACATTTCATGGTTGCTTTCATCAACGGGTATCGCACCACCATGAGTTCTTACAAGAGCTTCTTGTTTTTCTAATTTTTCAAGATCTCTACGGACTGTTTCTTCAGTAACACCGAGTTCAAGACTAAGCTTACTTACGAGTACAGAACCATCATTTTTTAAGGACTCTATAATTTTTTTCTGTCTTTCAACAGCAAACATTGCGTCACCTCAGGATAATTATTTTATGATGCGAACCATATCGCCGTTCTTTATGCCGGCAGAGTTAGCATCATCGGTGTCAATGTGCATTTCTACATTGAAGTCATCGCGAACTCTTACCTGAACATCGTAGAACTTAGTAGGTTTAATACTTTCTACCATTACATCTACATAGTCGCCATCTTTGATGTTGTGACGCTCTGCATATTCAGGTGTTAAGTGAATGTGTCTGTTGGCGATGATTACACCTTGTTTTAAATAAACGCTTCCTTTTGGTCCAACCAACACAAGCTTTTCAGAACCTTCAACCTTACCGGAAGGACGAACAGGGGGGCTTACCTTTAATATAAAGGTATCAGTCTTGGAAATTTCCACCTGTGTCTGATTTCTTACAGGACCTAAAACACGAACTTTTTCTATAGCTTTGAGGGAAGGACCAACTAAGGTTACACACTCTTCAGCAGCATATTCTCTGCCCATGAGTGTCTTTTTCTTGGTGAGTTCATAACCCTTGCCGAATAAAGTATCGAGATCTTCTCTGGAGAGATGTACATGTCTTTGTGAAACACCGATTTTAATCTCGCCGTTTTTATCCTGTGTATATTCTTTGAATATTTTAGCTACAGCTTTTTCAATAGTCTGAATGTCGTACATAATTAACCCTCCTTAATATCAATCATTTATGATATCCAAGTCGAAAAACTTGAGAATTTCAGGATGTGGTGAGGGGATACATTCGTTTCCAAAAACCTTGGTTATAGCATTGCAAGCCTTTTCACCGTGATCAAGAGATGCTTTAACTGCGGAAACAGTACCTGCAACAATGAGTGTTACGAGCATACCACCGAGTCTTTCTTCTTTATGAAGAATCTTAACATCAGCAGCTTTGCACATTGCATCAAGACCAACTACAGCAGCGGTAAAACCGGATATTTCGAGCATACCGATTGCTTTGCCGAAATTAGCTTCAGGTGCTTCAACACCTTTCATGGTTTTGGGGAACTTTTTATTGAACTTATCCTTATTCATATCCATAAGGTAAGCCATCTTTTCTGCATCCTCGTCAGGACGGGGAATAATGTGCGAAACGATGTATCTGCCTTTGCTCTGAGCATACTGTGTTCCTGCTTCGATTGCAGCTTTAACAGCAGCAACGCTACCTTCTACTTTAACAACCATAATGAGCGGAACGGGTATATTCTTACCAAAAGGTCTGTTTCTGTCAAAAGCTATAATTTTGACATCTGCAGCTTTTGCCATAACATCTGCTGCACATAAAGCAGTTGTAAAACTATATACTTCTATCAAGCCTAATGCATTCATAAGTTTACCGTCTTTCTTGTGCTAAGCACCAATTTTATGTATTAAACAATGTGGAAGCCATCTACAAGAACACATCTTCTGCTTCTTGTAAAGGAGTGAGCAGCTGTGAGACCTTCACCTGTAGGTCCTGCGATGGTGAATGTTGTATAACCTTCGCCACCTGCACCGATACCTGCATAGGAGGGAGCATTCTTTACAAAGATTGTTGTTTCAACAGCTCTTGCAAATCTTGTAAGGTGATCTACATTCTTGGAATGGATGTGTGCAGAGTGTCTGTTACCGTGCTCTGCCTTACATGCCATCTGTATAGCTTCGTCAATGTTGGATACACGAACAATCGCGAGGATGGGCATCATAAGCTCAACCTGAACGAAGGGATGGGATTCCTCTGTTTCGCAGATGATAAGCTTTGTACCTTCGGGAGCAGTAATGCCGATAGCTTCGAGGAACTTATAAGCATCCTTACCAACCCATTTTTTGTTTATATCATACTTACCGTCTTTGTTAACAAGACAGAGATCCATAAGTTTCTGGATATCGCCACCCTTGAGTAAGTATGCACCATGCTTCTGCATTTCGCCGATAAGTGTATCAGCAATGTTGGAGAATGCAAAACATTCTTTTTCTGCGATACAGGGGAGGTTGTTATCGAAGCTTGCACCGTCTACGATATCTTTTGCAGCCTTTAAGATGTCTGCAGTATCGTCAACGATTACAGGGGGGTTACCCGCACCTGCACCTATAGCCTTCTTACCGGAGGAAAGAACTGCCTTAACAA
>JAZLCB010000364.1:0-5315 GCA_045614005.1 Clostridia bacterium | reverse complement strand
AATTCAATCATGAACGAGTTTGTTGCAAAAGATTGTGATAAAAAAGAAGCGGTATCTTACATCACCGACCTTTTAAAGATTAAAAAGGAAAACACATTTGCTTTCGGTGATAACACAAATGACCTCGGAATGTTTGAGTTTTGCGGAACCTCATATGCTTCAATCGGAGCAAAACCCGCTATCAAAAAATGCGCCGACAAAATTTCTCGCAACATCGAAAAGGACTTCCTTGAGATTATTAAAAACGATTAATTTTGTACAAATCCATCGAAAACATACCTATTATATATGCATTGCAAATCACCCTTGGTTTAGGAGGAACAAAAATGGAGAATATTTTACCTCAGGATAAAATGAGAATAGTTCAGGAGCTTGTGCCGGGTAAGCAGATTACGCTTTTACACATAATCGCCAATCCCGATGACATACTCTACCAAAAGCTTGGCCTGGATACTACAGACGATTACAACTATGGTGCAATCGGAATTATGACAATATCCCCCAGCGAAACAGTAATAATTGCTGCCGATATTGCGATTAAATCTTCCGGTGCAGAAATCGGCTTTGTAGATAGATTCAGTGGAACTCTTATAATAACAGGAACAGTTTCTGCAGTTCAATCTGCCTTTGATGCACTTGCAGATTACATTAAAAACACATTAGGATACACAGTATGTCAGATAACAAAAACCTGAGAAAGAAAAAGAGGCTTATGCTTGTAGGCAGAAGCGAAGCCGGAAAAACCACTCTAACACAGGCACTTGAGCACAGAAAGATTGGATATGAAAAAACACAGGCTATAAGCATGAACAGCATGCTCATAGATACTCCGGGTGAATACATACAGACAAAACAGCTCGGAACTGCGTTGGCAATATATTCTTATGAAGCTGATGTTATCGGCCTTCTTCTGAGTGCTACAGAACCATTTTCTCTTTTTAGCCCGAATATAACCTGCATGACCACTAAAGAGGTTGTGGGAATTGTAACCAAAATAGACCACAAAAACGCAAATGTTCAAAACGCAGAAAAGTGGTTAAGACTCGCAGGTTGCAAAAAAGTATTCAAAGTAAATTCCCTCGCAAACCAAGGAATAGACGAAATCAAAGAATATATGGGTTGGATTTGACGAAACAAAGAAAAACAAAGAAAAAAGTAAAAAAAACAACATTTTTGTATTGACATAGCATATATTGTATGCTATTATTACAATGATGGTATAAAAATTTTTATAAGGAGATAGATATTATGACAAACGAATTTGAAATCAAAAAACAAATTTGTGACATCGGTAAGAGAATCTACAACAGAGGCATGGTTGCTGCAAACGACGGTAACATTTCCGTTAAGATCAGCGACAACGAATTCCTCTGCACACCTACCGGTGTAAGCAAAGGCTTCATGACTCCCGATTACATCTGTAAGGTTGACGCTGAAGGTAAGGTGATTTCCGCAAACGGTAACTTCCGTCCTTCTTCCGAAATCAAGATGCACATGAGAGTTTACCAGCAGAGACCTGACGTAAAGGCAGTAGTTCATGCTCATCCTATTTATGCAACAAGCTTTGCTATCGCCGGCATTCCGCTTACACAGCCTATAATGCCTGAAGCAGTTATCGCTCTTGGTTGCGTTCCGATTGCTGACTACGGTACACCTTCTACAGCAGAAATCCCTGATGCAATCGAAAAGTATCTACAGCACTTTGATGCAGTTCTTCTTGCAAACCACGGTGCTCTTGCATACTCCAATGATCTCTTTGCTGCATACCACAAGATGGAATCCCTTGAATTCTACGCAGAGCTTCTCTATCACGCAAGAGCTCTCGGCGGTCCTAAGGAACTCTCCTCTTCTCAGGTTAAGAGACTTTATGAAATCAGAAAGGCTTTCGGCATGACCGGTAAGCACCCTGCTGATATCTGCTTAAATGTTCATGGCAAGAGCTGCCACAACTGCAACATGGGTGTAGAAAAGACAAATGCACTCGGAACTTGCGAAGGTGCAGACGCTGATCTTATCGCTGCTATAACAAAGAAAGTTATGGAAGAACTCGGTAAATAAGCTATGGATGACAAGACTTTTAATATTTTGGTCGACACCGTGACTCAAAGTGTACTTAAAAACTACGCGGATGCAAAAACCGAATATTCTAAAAAGTATATAACATTATCTGCCGCAAAAAGACTTTGTGAAAAGATCGAAAAAGAGGCAGAGAGAATCGGCTTAAAGGTTGTTGTGGCTGTTTCTAACGCAGCAGCAAGACCTGTTGTTGTAGAATGTATGGACGATTCGTTCTTTGCAAGCTACGACATTGCCGTTAAAAAAGCTTACACTTCGGTAGCTGTAAAAATGTCTACTCTCACACTTAAATCTATGTCCCAACCCGAACAGGGTCTCTACGGAATTCAGTTTACAAACCAAAATCAAATTGTAATATTTGGTGGCGGTGTTACACTTGAAAAAGACGGCGAGATTATCGGCGGACTTGGTGTCAGCGGTGGAAGTGAGGAACAAGATGTTTACCTTGCCGAATACGGCAAAAAGGTTTTTGAGGAGGAACTGTCATAAATACATATTGTATTGATAAATCCCCTATCGAAAACGCACAAAAGCTTACCGAAGATTTAAAAAGCGGAATTACGGTTAGCGTACCCTCTGACAAAAAAGACGAATTAATCTATTATCTCATTGAATGCGGAGGCTATCTTGTATCTCCAAAGCAACGTGATTTGATGATTCAGTCTTCAAAGAGTACTTCAAATCTTAACGCTGTGCTATACTCTATCGGTGCTGTAGCACATGACATCCGCAAATTTATAATTTATGAATCAAATGCAAAGCTTTCAGATATTCACCTTCCTTTTGGTGCAATCGGAATAATTTGCGAAAATAATACGACAAGGAGAATGGCTATGGATTTAAAACAACAGCAGATTCAGGCTATCGTTCAGCAGGTACTGGCAGGCATGACTCAGGGCGCTGCAGCTACTACAGCAAGCACACCTGCTTCTTCCGGCTCCGTACCCAAGACAAGCCGCGCGGCTATGCTTACTGCTCTTGAGAATTATGAAATCAAAGAATTCCCTATTCCGGAACTCGGCGATGACGATATTCTTGTAAAAGTAGAAGGCTGCGGCATATGCGGAACAGATGCTCATGAATTCAAACGCGACCCCTTTGGTCTTATCCCGCTTGTACTCGGTCACGAAGGTACCGGCGAGATCGTAAAGATGGGTAAAAATGTAAAGAAAGACAGCGCAGGCAAACCCTTAAATATCGGCGATAAAGTTGTTACCAGTGTGGTAATTAAGGACAATCCCGATATAACAATGTTTGACCTCAACAAGCAGAATGTTGGCGGTGCAGATGTATACGGTCTTCTTCCCGATGATGACATTCACTTAAATGGTTGGTTTGCAGACTACATAGTTGTAAGAGGTGGTTCCACAGTATTTAATGTAAGTGATTTGGATCTTGATTCCAGAATTCTTATCGAACCCTGTGCCGTACTCATTCACGCAGTAGAAAGAGCAAAAACAACAGGAATCTTAAGATTTAATTCTCGTGTTGCAGTTCAGGGTTGCGGACCTATCGGTCTTATCTGTATTGCAGTACTTCGTACAATGGGTGTTGAAAACATCGTTGCAGTAGACGGTGAACAGAAGAGACTTGACTTTGCAAAGAAGTTTGGCGCTACAGCTACCGTAAACTTCAAAGAGTTCAACGGTCAGGAAGCTCTTGCTCAGGGCGTTAAAGATGCTCTCGGCGGTTACTTTGCAGACTTTGCTTTCCAGTGCACAGGCTCACCTATCGCACACAGCAATATCTACAAGTTCATCCGCAGTGGCGGCGGTCTTTGCGAACTCGGATTCTTTATCAATGGCGGAGATGCTACAATCAATCCCCACTTTGATATATGTGCTAAGGAAATCACAACAGTTGGTCCATGGGTATACACACTCCGTGACTACGCTACAACATTTGATTTCTTAAAGCGTGCTAAGGGAATCGGTCTTCCCCTTTCGGAACTTATTACACACAGATTCCCACTTTCTCAGATCAACGAAGCCCACAAGGTTAACCTTGAAATGAAGGGTCTCAAAATAGCTATTATTAATGAATAATTTTTAGGAGGATAAAAAAATGGCTAAAGAAGCATTAGGTATGATCGAAACAAGAGGTTTAACAGCAGCAGTTGAAGCAGCAGATGCAATGGTAAAGGCAGCAGAAGTTGCACTCGTAGGTACAGAAAAGATCGGTTCCGGTCTCGTAACTGTAATGGTTAGAGGTGATGTAGGCGCAGTTAAGGCTGCTACAGAAGCTGGTGCTGCAACAGCAGCAAGACTTGGTGAACTCATCGCTGTTCACGTAATCCCCAGACCCCACGAGGATGTAGAAAAGATTCTCCCCAAGTTCTAATCGGAAGGAGTATCAAAAATGGCTGCATCTAATTCAAAAGCCCCCAAGGCAGCAGCTAAAGCTGCTACCAAAGCGGCAGAAAAAGTAGTAGAAAAAGTAGTTGTTGAAAAACAAGAACCTATTAAGGAGGAAAAAAAGATGTCATTAGAAGCATTAGGTATTATCGAAACAAGAGGTTTAGTAGCTGCAATCGAAGCTGCTGATGCTATGCTCAAGGCTGCAAACGTACAGCTCGTAGGTACAGAAAAGATCGGTTCCGGTCTCGTATCCGTTATGGTTAGAGGCGATGTAGGCGCTGTTAAGTCTTCTGTAGAAGCTGGTCAGGCTAACGCTGCAAAGCTTGGTGAAATCATCGCTACACACGTAATTCCCAGACCTCACGGTGACGTTGAAAAAATTATTCCTACACTTAAATAATCTCTTTTCACTACGTTTTTCTAATGAGGTGATATAAGTGATTATAGGCAAGGTTATAGGAAGTATAGTTTCAACAAGAAAAAATGATAATCTGGTCGGAAGTAAATTCATGGTGATTGAGCCATGCCAAGGTATGGCTCAATCCAGATTTGTTGCTGTAGACAATGTTGGTGCAGGTATCGGTGAAATGGTACTTGTTGCCACCGGAAGCAGTGCACGAATCGGATGTAACCTTGAAGACTCTCCTATTGATGCTGCAATCGTCGGCATAGTAGATTCCGGCACAGAATTGGAGTTTTGATTTAAATGGATATTAACAATTTAAAAGAAATACTTCAAATGGCAGGTGTAACCGGTGCCGGTGGCGCCGGTTTCCCCGCCTACGCAAAACTTAATACAAACGCAGATACCATCATATTGAACTGTGCAGAATGCGAACCACTGTTAAAGTTGCACAGACAGCTTCTTGAAAAGCATGCAAA
>JAZLCB010000363.1:0-7218 GCA_045614005.1 Clostridia bacterium | reverse complement strand
ATATGAAAAGTGCCATTGAAGCAGTACCGCAGATTATGCGCTCCAAAGTAATGCCGACAGCGGTTGAGTATATGTCAAGAGATACAATTTTGTTCTCCGAAAGTTATCTCGGTAAGAGATTCCCCGATACCAAGAACGATGCATACATACTGCTTACATTCGACGGTAATACCGATTCCGAAGTTGAGGCTGATATGAAAATCGTGGCAGAGTTATGCCTTGGCATAGGTGCTGTTGATGCATACATAGTTGATACCGAAGAACGCAAAAAGTCGGTATGGTCAGCACGCGGAGCTTTCCTTGAAGCAATAAAGGCATCCACTACCGAAATGGACGAGTGCGATGTGGTTGTTCCTGTGGATTGTGTAGACAAGTTCATTAAGTTTACTCATGCTCTTGCAGACGAAATGAATGTTCGTATTCCCAGCTTCGGTCATGCCGGAGACGGTAATCTGCACATATACATTTGTCGCGATGAACTTACGGACAACAAGTGGGAATCCGTGCTCGAAAAATGCTTTGAGCGTATGTATGACAAAGCTAAGGAGCTTGGTGGTTTGGTATCCGGTGAGCATGGTATTGGCTATGCAAAAAAAGAATATTTGAAGGAATTGTACGGAAATACACCCATTTCCATTATGCAAGGAATTAAGAAAGTATTCGATGAGAAGAATATCTTAAATCCCGGAAAAATTTGTTTCTAAAGGCAATAAAAAAGAGGTTCGCATTTTTACATGTGAACCTCTTTATTTGTTTTATATAAGTTCGGCAGGTGATTTGCCCTTGAATTCTATTTCTCCAAATAGAGCCTTTACTGTAGCTTCGAGGCAAGGTTTGGAGTAGGAGTATGTATTTATGTATGTAACTTCCGAGTTGTTGTAGTATTTGTAAATATATGGCGAACCAAAACTTACAATTACGGTTTTAGCAACATCTGAACAATTCGAAGCCCAGATGGAAGCGGCTTCGTCACCCCAGAAGTCTATAGGACCTATAGGTCTGTGAGATGTTCTGCAAAGTGCAAACATTATAAGGTTATAATTGTCTTGAATTTCTTCCAATGTAGTTGACCAAATATTTCTTTGCATATCTACACAGCAACCGTACTTTTCAAATTCGGTTTTCAATGTGCAAAGGTCGTTGTATTGATCATCATCGGGAGTTACGCCGATTATAAGTACCTTTTTATGCTTATTGGCATCCAAAGGAAGCAGAGCATCATAGCGGTTAAGTATGGTAAGTGAGTTTTCCGATATTTCTTTTGCTATATTGCGGAAAAAGTCGCCGTCTGCTTCGGAAGTGTTTTCAAAATTATCGAGTATACCGTATTCGCTCTTTAATGCGAGGATTCTGTCTACTGCTTCGTCGAGTATCTTTTCGTCTATTTCGCCGTTTAAGATGCGTCTTTCCATCTCATCCATGTATTCGTATGCAGGCCAAAGGAGTACGTCATTGCCTGCAAGGAAGCTCTCTACACATCTGTCTACAGAACCGTTTCCGCAGAATCCGCCCATAACAAGAGCATCTGTTACGGTAACACCCTTAAATCCGAGTTCCTTACGGAGAAGGTTGGTAGTAAGCTCGTGGGAGAGGGTAGCAACGGGATATTTGCCGTCAATTTTTTCTGTTTGATAATCGGTAAGGTTAAAGTGAGCTGTCATTATAGTTGGAGGATTGTCCTTAAAAAGCGTTTTGTACATTGTACCGTAAGTTGCTCTCCAAAGCTCCATGGGAGTTTCGTTATCCACTGGTGTAAGATGGGAATCTATGGATTCGTTGTATGGTGTGCCGGGGTAGTGTTTAAGGCATGAAATAATGTTTTCTTCTTTGAGTGCTTTAACTTCTTCGGATACTATTTTTGTATTAAGATCCCAACGGTCACTTACACATCTTGTATCCATTACAGGACTGCGTTTTGACATATTTATATCGCACACGGGCCAGAAAATCCAGTTTATACCAGTTCTTTTGCAATCCTCTGCAATAAAGCTTCCTGCCTTTTTGGCAAGCTCGGTATCATCCGCAGCACCAAGCGCCATCTGAGGAGGAAGGATTACATCGTGCTTCTTTGCAAACGAACCGCTGTCTGCTGTAGCAAAAAGAGGCACTTTAAGGTGTTTGTTGTAGTCATCAACTATTTTCTTAAAGTCGGGGTTTTCGCCTATAAGAAGTCCCTTTACAAGACCTTTGTTGTTAAATATACCGCCAATAGGGTAGCGCTCCAAGAATTTTTCAAGGCTGCCGCACATTTCGACGTGTTTATCGGTTTCGCAAAGGCATATTACAGTCTGACCTATTTTTTCACGCAAGGTCAGGTCTTTGTGTGTGAGTGTTTTGGACATAATAAAACTCCTTGTTTGTAAATATAGTTTATTTTATCACACAGCTTATACAATTTCAACCTACTATTTTTATAATATGCGTGTAAAAAAGGCATTTTTTTAGTAATATTTTAGTTTTTCCCAATAGTAGCAAATTACAAAAAAGCAGTAAAAAATATTGAAAAACAATAAATTATGTGATATACTTTTAAATGAATATGTATATCTTTTGATATTTTATAGATACAAATGGAGTTGGTGATTATGGCAACAACATACGGAAAGCAAAAAATACGGCAAAAAAATGTGTTAAATACCCTTATTGCCGCGATATTACTTAGCGCTGTATTCCTTACTATGGTGAACTATTTGTACACCAAAGCTGAAACAGAAGCATACGAAACTCTTCATGTTCAGACAAAGCAGGTAAAGGACGACCTGGTTTTGCAGTTGACATCCGATAGGGAAAACCTCCTTACCATGGCCAGCTTTGCTGCAAAGCTCTATGCAGACGGCGATGATTACAGCCTTTTGTTTGAATCCTTTAAGCCTATAGGTATGATAGAAAACATAGGTATCTTAAACCCCAACAACACTTTGTCAACCAAAGCGGGAACTTCGGACATGACAGGTTCGCTTTCGTTTGAAGAGGAGAAAGCTAAGGGTACATACATAAGCGGTAAAATAGCCGATGTCACAAAGACGGACTATGAGCTTATAAGAAGTGCCGTTCCGATTGTCGTAAATGACGAAGTAGTCGGTATATTGTACGGAGCTATCAAGCCCGATAAACTCGGCAAAAGATATGCCGATATAGTCAAAGAGCTCGATGCACAGCTTTTTGTTTACGAAAAGGATTCGGGCAATATTCTCATAGATACCGTACAGGATGAATTTGAAAACATATCTATCTTAAAAGACCGTGAGTACACAAACGGATACTCTTACGAGGAGTTTATATCTACAGACAAAGGCTTTACATCTTTTAAATCTGCGTACAAAGACGAAACATTGCATCTGCATTACTCAACTATCGACGAGTTTGGTTGGATGATAGCTATGGGTCGTTATGACGCTGAAGTTCTTGAGAGTGCACATTCAAGAGCAATGGTATTTACTGTGGTATATATCATAATGATTGCTATAATACTTTTGTATGTATTAATACTCATGGCAAGCGAAAGGAAGATAAGAGCCATATCTGAGTGTGCAGCCAATGTTCGAAAAGAGCTTTTAGAAACTATAGACAACCACGATAACATACAGGATGCTCTCATAGAATTATGCAAATTTGCAAAAGCAAGATCTGCCGTTTTCTTTGATACAAGCGGAGAGTTTTATCAATATCTTGCAAGCGGATACAGCGAGATTATAGAGTCCGAACAGGAGAGAAGAGTTTTTTGTACAGAGCTTTTCCGATATGCGGCAGAGTTCCATAATAAGACTAATAACACGGTGAATATTTTGTGTATAAAGAGAGATAAACACATGTACCGTACAAATCGTGTGTTTAATGATTTCTTAAAGGCACATGGTATAGAGGAGATTTCCTTTGTTGCTACGGTAAATAGCTCCAATCATACTACAATTCTTGCTACAATCAATACCAAATACGGCGACAAATCCAGAAGGCTCGCAGAAAAGGTATCTGCCTGCTTCTCAATGGCGCTTTACAATAAGAATCATCTTAACAATACACTTCTTACTGCAACAACAGATGCTCTTACAGGGGCATTAAACCGCGTCGCATACAAAAACGATTTAAGAGATTTTGAAGTCGGTAACTTTACTGATTTTTCATGCATTTATATCGATGTAAATGAGCTTCATATCTGCAATAACAAATATGGTCACACAGCAGGCGACCAGATGCTTATCTACATCGCAAACACACTTAAAGAAGTTTTCCTCGGACATAAGGTTTATAGAATGGGCGGCGATGAGTTTTTGGTGTTCTGTCAGAACACACCTCAGGAAGAGGTAAAGGCAAATATCGAATTTTTGCACAAACAGATAAAAGCTCGAAGCTACCATGTTGCTGTGGGTATGTCGTACAGAACCCAAAACACCAATACCGAAGAAATGGTAAGGGAAGCAGAGGTAAGAATGTACGAGGCGAAAGCACAGTACTATCAGAACAAAGAATATGGTGATAGTAAGATTACGGCAAATAAAGACTATGTTCAGACAAAAACCGGAATTCTCGAAATTGACACAATGCTTTCGGTACTAAAGGAAAAGTACAACGGTATATATCGAGTATCACTCGATACAGACAAGGCTCGAAGAATTCTTATGCCGGCATATCTTAACTACAACGAAGATGAAGAACATTTTTCAAATCTGTTTTCAAAATATGTTGATGAATCCGTGAATCCCGATTATCACAGAGCGGTGCTTAGTTTTATGAATTACGAAGCTTTGAAACATCAGCTGTCTGAGGGTACTGTTCCTCACATCAGATACAAAAAGAACGACGGCGAATATGTTGTTCTCAGCGTATACAAACTCGATAATGCAACACAATCCGATTCTGATACACTCTGGGTTTTTGCAAAGGATTAATAATTGTTAATAAAGATATTTTGGCAATAAAATCGTTTGCTTTACATAGTATGTATCACCAATAAATATAGCGGGGTATGTGAAATGAGTAATGTGGTTTTCAAAAATATCAAAGAATATTTAGACGAAAGAAAAAAACGCTCTGCATTAAAACGTCTTTTAAAACAAATCGAAGCAGGATTTAGAAATCATGAATTCAAAATGTATCTTCAGTTTATAATAGACAACAAATCCAAAGAGATTGTTTCTGCAGAAGCTCTTTCAAGGTGGCAAAAGCCGTCGGGAGAGATTGTGCCGCCTGTGGTATATATAGGTGTTATGGAGCGTTTCGGGCTCATATCAAAGCTTGATTTTTACATGCTTGATATGGCTTGCAGAAAACTTTCTTCATGGAAAAATACGCCTTTTTCGCATCTTAGTATTTCGTGCAATTTTACAAGACTTACCATATCCGAGAAGGATTTTTCAAGCAAGGTAAAGGAAATTGTAGACAAATACGATTTTGACAGAAGTAAGCTTCTTATCGAAATTACAGAAGACACAAACGAAAAGAATCTGGAAGTTGCCAGAAATAATATAATCCTGGCAAAAGAACTCGGATTCCGTGTAGCATTAGACGATATCGGAAGCGGTTATACTTCGCTTATCAATCTTTGCGAATATCCCATTGATGTCGTAAAGATGGATAGAGGTATACTTCTTTTGTCGGATAAGCAAAGGGGCGAAAAGCTCTTTTCGGGTATTGTATCTTTGGCACATTATCTCAACCTTAAAGTTGTGTGTGAAGGTGTGGAAACCGACGAGCAGAATGATTTTGTTTCCAGAAGTGAGTGTGACTATATTCAGGGTTGGTACTATTCAAAACCGATTGATGAAAATCAGGCGGACGATTTCGCCAAGGAATATATATCAAAATTTTAAGCTAAAATGCGTCCGACAACATCGGACGCATCTTATTATAAATATTTAGCTGTTTAAACCCGTGATAAAAGGCAGAGGGGACAAAAATGAGTAATTTAAAGATAAAATGGATAGGACAGAACGGTTATATACTAAGTGACGGCAAATTCGAAATTTGCATTGACCCGTATCTTTCCGATTTGGTAGAGAGGCTTCATGACTTCAAAAGGATGGTAAAATCGCCGTTTGCACCGCAGGAAGCCAAGAGCGATGTTGTTATTTGCACGCATAGGCATATAGACCATGTGGATACAGATGCAATACCGCTTATGAATAAGGAGAACATGCTTTTTCTCGCACCGCAAGATGCTGAAGAAGTTTTAAGAGAATGTGGTGTTACTAATTACAAAAGTTTTGATTGCGGAGATAGTATAACAGTAGGGGAGTTTACCTTTACTGCTGTCTTTGCGGATCATACCGTGCCTGCAATAGGTGTAGTAGTAAAACATGGAGATGTTACCTTGTATTTTGCAGGAGATACTTTGTATAACGAGAAGCTCGAGGATATAAAGGATTTTGGAATTGACATGAGCTTTATCTGCATAAATGGAAAGCTTGGCAACATGAATGTAGAAGAGGCTATTAAGCTCACAAGGATTATTAATCCCAAGGTAGCTGTTCCCACACATTACGGTATGTTTGCAAATAATACCGAAGACCCTGTTAAGTACACTTCCAGGCTCGAAAATGCCTTTGAAATGGAGCATAATACAGAGTATGATGTAAGCGAACTTATTGATAGATAAAAACTAAGCGGAACAAACGGGTTTACCTGTCTGTTCCGCTTTTTTATATTAGAAGTCTATTCCATTTGCTATAACCTTCTTTGAGTTGAGCTTTTCAGTTAAATCTGTAAGAGCCTCTGCAAATCGCTGATAATGCACAATTTCTCTTTCTCTAAGGAATTTTATTACATCGTTTACATCAGGATCGTCGGAAAGTCTTAAGATATTGTCGTAGGTTGCGCGCGCTTTTTGTTCTGCTGCAAGGTTTTCGTTAAGATCTGCAAGGGGATCACCTGTGGAGGCAATATACTTTGCATCAAACGGTGTGCCATTGGTGTTTGCAGGGTAAATTCCTGTGGTGTGATTTATAAAATAATTGTAAAAGCCGCTGTCTTTTACAAGATCGGAGTCGAGGTCACGTGTAAGCTGATATACAATGGCACCCACCATTTCGAGGTGTGATAACTCTTCGTTTCCGATATCATTCAAAAGTGCCTGTGTTTCGTTCGTGGGCATCGCAAACCGCTGACTCAAGTATCTTAGCGACGCAGCAAGCTCGCCATCGGGTCCGCCATACTGCGAGAGAATTATCTGTGCAAGTTTGGGGTTCTTATTTTTTACCTTTACGGGATACAAAAGCCTTTTTT
>JAZLCB010000362.1:0-2891 GCA_045614005.1 Clostridia bacterium | reverse complement strand
CCATAAAAACGAGTATTGAAATAAGAGTTATATAGGGTGCTCTTTTCTTAACATTGTATCTTAATTCAACCATAATATTATCCCTTCATAACCGAGATATTTACCTATATTATTATATTAGCTGAAATATTCCTTTATGCTGAGAAGAACCTTCTTAACACCGGAAAATGCACTTTCCGAAGAACCTCCGTTGGGATTTATTGCTTCTGAATGTGTACCTTTCTTTACATTAATATATACTATCTGACTATTGTCAGGCTTTTGCATACCAAGCTTTTCTATTGCCTTTTTCTCAATTACTTTCATATCGAGATTTTTGTTTATTTCCATTTCCTTCTGCTTGTTTTTATCAACAGCAAGGGCGAGTTTCTTTTCGAGATTATCTATCTCTGTAGAAGCTCTGAGTGCCATGACATTTACATACACAAGTGCCGATGCCGCCACAAACACGGTAATTACCATAACAATAAGAAGACGACAAACAGAAGCATGCTGCATAGAGCTTGCCTTTTTTGTTTCGGATTTTTTCTCTTCGTTTGCACGAGCGGTTTTTCTGGTGTATTCCTCGTACCTGTCGAGCTTGTATGCACTTGTTCCTACATAAAAGTCGTTCATGCTCTGTTGACTCCTTATCCTATCTATAATTTTTCTGCTATTCTGAGTTTTGCACTCTTTGAGCGCGAATTGAAATCACATTCTTCGTCCGAGGGAAGCACCGGTTTTTTTGTAATAACCTTGCCTCGGGGTTTGTTGCCGCACACACATATAGGGAAATCCTTAGGGCATGTACAGCCTTGTTTGTATTCATTAAAAGCGTTCTTTACTATTCTGTCCTCTAGAGAATGGAAGGTTATGATACTAAGTCTTCCGCCCGGGGAGAGCACATCGAAGAAATCGTCTACTGCACCTTTTAAGTCGGCAAGCTCTCCGTTAACTTCTATACGGATTGCCTGAAAAACTCTCTTTGCAGGGTGTGAACCCTTTTGTCTGAACTTTTCGGGTATTGCCGCCTTTATGATATCTACAAGTTCTAAAGTAGTTTCTATAGGCTTATTTTCTCTTCTGTCACAAATTATACGAGCAACTTTCTTGGAAAACTTCTCTTCGCCGTAGCTGAAGAATATGCGGGTAAGCTCGTCCTCTGAATAGGTATTTACCACATCGTAGGCTGTTATGCCTGCCTGTCTGTTCATTCGCATATCAAGCGGAGCATCCTCCATGTAAGAAAAACCTCTTTCCTTACAATCGAGCTGATAAGACGAAACTCCAAGGTCAAGAACCGCACCGTCTATATGATCTATGCCCTGCTCGGCTAATATATCCTTGATGTTTTTGTAATTATTATGTACATATATTATATTGTCATATTTCGAGAGCCTCAATCTGCTGGCCGTGAGGGCTTCGGTATCTCTGTCTATTCCGATGAGCTTTCCTTTTGGCGAAAGTTTCTGTGCTATCTTCTCGCTGTGTCCGCCACCGCCCATAGTGCCGTCTACATATATGCCGTCGGGGTTTATCATAAGCGCATCAACGGATTCATTAAGAAGTACGGAAATATGCCTAAACTCCATTATAAGCACCTCATCATATGGAAATGCCGACTTCATCGTGTCCTTCTGCTATTGCATCAGCATCAAGAACATCCATGTAATCCTTCCATGTCTTGGTATCCCAGATTTCTACATTGTTTCCGTTACCGATTATGGTAACATCTTTTTCTATATTGGCATATTCACGAAGTGTTGCAGGTATAAGGATTCTGCCCTGCGCATTTGCCTCACATTCAACAGCTCCCGAAAGGAAAAGTCTTTTGAATCCGCGGGCATTACGATTGGTAAGGGGAAGTGTATTCAGTTTAGCATAAAATTCATTCCAAGCTTCCTTGGAGAAAACAAGCAAGTTGTGTTCGATGCCCTTTGTGATGTAAAATACTTCGCCAAGCTGATCGCGCATCTTGGATGGGATTATAACTCTGCCCTTAGGGTCTAAGCTATGTTCAAACTCACCGCTAAACATGGTATCACTTCCTTTCGTTTCATTATGTGCCACTTGACATTGAAAAATGCCACTTTGTTACCCCTACGTGCCACTTTGTGACACTTATAGGTACATTTTAAACCATTTTTAACAATTATGCAATAGTTTTTGTAAACTTTTTTCGCTATTTTTCGCATTTTTAGAGGTTTTTTAGAAATTTTGTTAATTTTGCACAAAACAGCTTGAAAATATAGGATATTACTGACCATAAAGCGATTTCAAATAAATTCAAATGTTACAAAAGTGTTGCATTTTTTAAACCTTTATAGTATAATGGTCAAGATAATGCAATAACTTGGAGGCACATTTTGAAGATACTCGTACTAAGTGATACTCACGGCAGACTTGATGCCGCCAAAAAGCTTATAAAAGACATCAATCCGGACTACACTCTCCACCTTGGTGACATGGCAGATGACTCACAAAGGCTCGAAATGGATTTTCCTCAAAAGATCATAGTATCCGTAAAGGGCAATAATGATTATTTTGACAAAACCTATCCTTTGGAACGCGAATTTACCCTTTGCGGTAAAAAGATTTTTATGTGCCACGGTCATAAATACAATGTCAAAAGCTCTCTTCTGGCATTAAAATATAAAGGCATGGAGAAAAATGCCGATATTATCCTGTTTGGACATACACATGTTCCGTACATGGATGATACAGACGGCATAATCATGTTAAATCCCGGTTCGGTCTCCACCTACGGCATTATAGAAATAAACGAAAGCGAAGTAACCGCAAGTGTGGAAAAATACAGATAACAAGCTCTCTTTAGACAAAATAAATTCCTTAAAAGCTAAGGGAATCATAGGAAGCGAGGTTCTTTTTTACAAAGAGCTTTCTTCGACCTT
>JAZLCB010000361.1:0-2525 GCA_045614005.1 Clostridia bacterium | reverse complement strand
TTACTATGTGGTTGTGTTTCTCTGCAAACTCTTCTGCTTGCCATCTTCTTGAGAATGTTGCCTGTAATCTACCTTTGCTGTCGGTAACTTCGAAATAAAAAGCTTCGTACTGTTTCATATTGTTCTCCTTTCGTGTGGCTTGTCTCATCAGTAGGTAGGTTGCCATCCTGTCCTAGACCTGCCGAAGCAGGTTTCGACTTAATCAGTAGTTTTAAGGTGTTTCATATATAGTCTTTTTCGTTTCTCTGTCTATTACCCTAACTCTAGTACCATGTAATTCTCTCACAGCAATCCATTCTTTGTATTCATCTTCTGTGTTTACACTTGTCCAAAAGTGCCATTTCTTATATCCAGTAATAGAGACTGTTTCGTATACTGAAATTCTATATCTTTTTGCCATATTCATTTCCTCCTATGCATTTAACAATTTTTTTAGTTGCTTTATTTCTTCTTCTATCTGTTCCTTTTCGTAGCTTGGGATGCTCCAAACATTCAATCGCTGTTCGTTATTAGCTATAAGCTTTTTAACAGCTTCCTTGTCTATTCTTTGCAAGTCTGCTTTTGTCAATCCGTAAATCATTTTATACCTCCTACATATTCGATTGTTGCACCGATTAGGTGTCCTGTTGAATATAATATAGCACCGATTCAGTGCAATGTCAACACTTTTTTTAAAAATTTTTACAGGAGGTTAGAAAAAAGATGTTTAGGCAGGTTATGATGATGTTGTAAATCACCTTTCATTATTGATAGACCGAGGGGGAGCATAACCTGTTCCCTCGCCTTGGTCAAAGTAAATCCGATCGCTTGTTTTTCATAATACATTTTTAATCCTTTCTTATGTTGCAAAAGGGGTGGGCATAACAGCCTGCCTCTTTTGTTTGGTAGGAGGTTAGAGTATCACGAAAGGGAATGATATTATATTTATGTGCTAATCAACTAGTGAGTGGTTTTTAGAAACCGAAGTATTTTAACAGAGAGATGGGTGAATAACCTGTCTCTTTTGTTTTTTGCAGGAGGTTAGAAATCAATAAATCACTTGATTTATCATGGATACATGGCGAGAAAGAGGTGAGATATGCCAAGAAGAGTAGAAGTGTCCGAGGAGATGTGGGATAAGCTGAGGCTAGAGTATATCTCTTCTCCAGACAGTAGCATGAGAGGATTGCAAAAGAAATATGGTATTCCTTTTAGTGCAATAAAGAAAAGAGTGGATAACGAAGAGTGGAACAAGCAAAGAGACGAGTTCCGAACAACATCAATGCAAAAATCAATTGATTTAGCATCTGATTTAAAAGCCGATGAGTGTACAAGAGCATTTAGAGTAGCCAATAAGGTTATGTGCAAGATAGAAGAGTATGTCGACAAGATAGACCTTGAGGATGAATATGCCATGAAGAATCTTAAGAGCATCACATCTGCTATCAAAGACTTGAAAGAGATTGGATTGTTCCGAAGTATGCTCGATAAGGCAGAGCAGGAAGCACGCATTAACAAGCTTCGCAAGGATGCAGAGGAAGAGAGCAAGGAAACAACAATCAATGTTGTGTTCGAAGGAGAGATGGATGAATACTTCGACTAACATCGTTATGGGCAGACCGAATCCAAAGCAAATCAAGTTCCTAAAAGCAAAGAAGAAGCACACAGGATATGGTGGTGCGAGAGGTGGAGGTAAGTCTTGGGCAGTGCGATATAAAGCCAAAGGACTATGCCTAAAGCACAAAGGGATAAAGTGCATGATTGTTCGTCAGACGTATCCAGAGTTGATTGCTAACCACATAAGACCACTTAAGTCTGATTTGCATATCGGCACGAAGAATGCCCAAGCAAAGTATAACGATAAGGACAAAATTATTACATTCAAGAATGGTAGCACAATACTATTCGGATACTGTAGCAATGATGCTGATTGCGATAGATACCAAGGAACAGAGGTGGATGTATTGTTCATAGATGAGGCTTGTAACCTTACAGAATACCAAATTAAGAAACTTGTAGCCTGTGTGCGTGGTGTAAACAACTTCCCTAAGAGAATTTATTACACCTGTAACCCATCTGGACAAGGCATGGGATATATAAAAAGGATATTCATAGATAAGAGGTATGAAGAAGGGGAAGACCCAGATGATTATGAATTTATCCAGTCTCTTGTAACAGATAATGAACCACTTATGAAAGCACAGCCAGAGTACATTAAACAGTTAGAATCACTGCCACCAAAGCTGAGAGAGGCATGGCTTAATGGCAGGTGGGATGTATTTGAGGGAATGTTCTTTGAAGAGTTTAGAACCACACCAGACCCACAGGCTTGCCATGATGCAGGCATCACAGTGGAGGAAGCACTAGAAGAGCATAGATATACGCACGTTATCAAGCCATTCGATATACCAAAGCACTGGAAGATATATCGGTCTTATGACTTCGGATATGGTAAGCCATTCTCTATCGGTTGGTTTGCGGTAGATGAGGATGGATGTGCATATCACATTCTGGAGTTATACGGATGCACCAAGACACCAAACGAA
>JAZLCB010000360.1:0-2397 GCA_045614005.1 Clostridia bacterium | reverse complement strand
AGCTTGTACCTACAAAGGCATTTGCACAGAACACAAGAAAGAGTATGAGCTTCATTCTTCTGCCCTTTATAAGTGAGGCACTTATTACGGATATAAGACCTAATATACTAAATACATATGGAAGTATCTTCATAATTTTCTCCTTTTACACCGTTATTCTGAACACGGTTACACCGCTTTTTTGTATCTTGAGCTGGAATGAGCATCCCGAAGCGCTGTCAAGCCCCTGTGCCACCTTCCATGTTTCGGTAGGCGATACCACGCTGTCTATGAATTTGAGTGGTTTGTAGGGGAAGCTTCCCAGAGTTTCCACGCTCTTCATCGGCTTTTTGCAGGTAAGAAGCGCTCTGTCGTAGCAAGCATCGTATCTGCCGTACAGATATACTCTGTACGAACCATCCGCTTCTTTAAATACCATAAGAGGCGATGCCGAAGAGAAGGGGTTTTGGGTTGCATCCGCATATTTAAGAAGCATTGCAGCCGCTTTGGCAAATCCTACAGACACCTTTTGTATATACATCTCGTGCATTACATTGAGCTTGTCATCTCTTAATTTGCTTTCGTCCTCAATTTCGGGTGTGTTGTCTACGGTATCGAGTGCATCGAAGTATGGTTTTGTATCCTCGGGTGCATCGATGTTTAACATAAATACCTTGTGAGGGAATTTGGAATCCTTATCGGTAATGCATATGGTAGCATTTAAATCTGATATATCATATCCTGCAGGTGCTATTGCAACTACCTTGCGTTTGTTTTGTACAAGGTATGCCCTTTCCTTGTCGGATATAAGGTCAAATGCAGGTACAAACAGCACTCCGTCAAAGTGCTCTGCATCTTCGCTTCGTACAGAACCACCGCAGTATGCCCCCTCTTCCTGAATGAGTCCGTGGAGCATGGTTATAGATGCTCGTCTTGTCTTTATATGCTCGGTAAGCTGTCTTTCGTTAGCAGTATCCGACCAATAGAGAACAGGCGATACAATCTCGGTGGGTTTAAGCGAATATGCAACATTTGCAAATCTATTTACCCTGTCCCAGTCGCCCTTGTTTATGGAGTCGCCTATGGTAAGGAAGTGACGGGATATGCATCTTTTTATGCCGTCTTTTTGTACAAGGTGATATGCCATTGCGGTAAAGAGATCGCGTTCAAATTCGTTGGGTGCATGGTAGAGTACATCCCATTCCTCCTCTTCGTCGCGGATTCCGAGCATATGGAAAAGCTCCGCATCGGGTGCTTGTGCCTTAAGGGCAGGTATCATCGTCATAAATCTGTGGAAGAGTGAGTGGTTATAGTATGAGCAGGTTCCCACAGGGTCGTTCATGCTGACGCTTGTAGGCAGTATGTTCGGAGTGAGGAAGTCTATTCCCGCATCGGTTGTATGTCTTGCATTTGTACCCATTGAGTACATTGAACGCAGGGTATCGCTTATGTACATACCGAGGTTTGCCACTTCACAGCCTATAGCGTGTATGGGCGGACAGATTTTTTCAAAGAATTTTGTCCAGCGCTTATCGTAGAAGAGTATCCATTCTTCGCGCAGGCTTCCCCATATATGCTTCTGTCGTATGTTGAGTGCTTCCAGAGAGTCGTCGCCCATGGTGGAAGCAATTTCGTCGGGCAGAGTTACATTCATATAGTCCACAAACTGCTCGGTCATATCGGTGGAGTAGTCACCGAGAGCAAGTCCTTCCGAAAGAGGACAGAATGCATCTCCGAGGTGAACACCGTCCATACCGTAGTCGGAGAGAGTCTGTGTAATCTTTTCTATAAAGAAGTCCTCGTAGTATGTGCCGTCTTTTAATCTCTTTAACGCTACAAGGTGCTCGAGTCTGCCGTCTATGGTAGTCATAAGAAGCTCCTTGTGCTCTCCGAGCCATTCCTTGTGGAGCACATCCTTGTAGTATGTGCCAAATATACTCAGGTAGAATTTGACACCGTGTTTATGAAGCTCGTCTACAAGACCTTTTATCTGATAGTTTGTCCATGTGTACTTGCGGTAGGTTTCCTCAGGGAGTCGTCTGGGGTCGCCTCTGTAGCCGAACATCTGCGGAGGAACAGAAAATTCCTCCTCCATGCCCCTGTGCAAATGAACAAAGTCGGGGTGGTACACAAGACCTGCTATACCGTAGGGCTTAGTGCCTACCCTTTCCAGATATTCTGCCACACCGAAGTCCTCTTTGTCATGGTCAAAGCATCTTAAGTAGCTCCATATAAGGTATTTATCGTTAATCATGGATTATTCCTCCAATATATTTGTTAAGCACACGGGAGTCGAACTCCGCATGGTTTTAAAATGTCAAATTCGTCTGATACCGCATAAAATCTCTTGAAAATACATCAAGTATTCCCTGCGAGATTTTACTTATCTCAGCCAAATTTGTCTATTTTAAAACTCTT
>JAZLCB010000359.1:0-8676 GCA_045614005.1 Clostridia bacterium | reverse complement strand
GCGCGCTTTGTCGAGCTTCTGCTGTTCGGTTATATCCTGTATCACAGCTATTATGCCCTCGGAGGAATCCGCTGTCTGTATGGGCGCAAAGTGAACTATAAGCTCGTTTGTGTCTGTTGTTATGTTTCTTTCCGCACCTTTGAAGTGAGGGAGGTAAAGAATCTTTTCGACAGACACATCGGTAGCCTCGCCAAATATAGTCTTGAAGTTTATTCCCTCGGTATCGGCAATCTTAAGAAGCTCCTTTGCCGCAGGATTGATATGAATAACTTCGCCAAGCTTATTGAAGGCTATAACACCGTCTGTCATGTGGAGAAGTATGGTTTCGGATTTATCTTTTTCGCTTCGGATTTCGTAGAGCGTTTCCTTGAGTTTTACCGCCATGAGGTTGAATGTGTTGGTAAGTCGGCCTATTTCGTCCAAAGAACGGGTTTCGATAATTTCGTCGAATTCACCCTCGGAAATTCTTTCGGCTTTGCTTGTAAGCGACTGTATGGGCAAAATAATTGTCTTTGAAAGAAGCACCGAAAGAAATACCGACAACGCAAGACCTATAAGAAGAGCCTTGACCATTATTGAAAATATGGAACTCATTACGCTGGTGGTTTCTTCCTTGGTGTCGCACACATATGCAATGTACTCCACCTTGTCTCCATTCATTATAGGAACGGCATAGTCCATATATCCTGCGCTTGAGCTGCTCTGTGTGCCTGCCTTGCCACTCATTGCGGCAATTATGTTGGGCGAGGTTTCGAGTGTTTTGGAAAGCTCGGTATTGGTGGTAAGCTCATCTATGGTTTTGCCTGTTTTGCCGTCGAGAAGATAGAGGTTGCGGAACGAGTCCACACCTATCTGGCTGGAATAAACGGCAATGCCGTTGTATATTTCGCTTGCATCGGCATCGGAAGACGCAGATGTATTAAGCTCGGCAATATAGTCCTCGCTAAATACCGAGGACATAAGTTCACCAAATTCATTTTCATAAAATTCTTCGATGCTCTCTGTCATAAACGACCCTATAAGAATGATAATCGATATGGTGAGAAGCACAAACATCATTGCCATTTTAAGGCTTACGCTTTTGAACATTTCTTACGCTCCAAAATAGTATCCTACCCCACGTTTTGTCATGATATATGTGGGGATGCTGGGGTTGTCCTCAATCTTTTCACGCAGACGGCGGATGGTAACATCCACGGTGCGCACATCTCCGTAGAACTCGTAGTCCCAAACCTTGTTCAAAAGGTTTTCTCTGGAGAATATCTTGCCTTTCTTTGTTGCAAGGAACTTTAAAAGCTCAAATTCGCGGAATGTAAGCTCTATAACATCGCCACGTTTGCGAACCTCGTACTTTTCGATATCTATGGAAAGGTCACCGAAAGTGAGAACTTCGCCTGTGGCTTCGTCCTTGGATGTAAACTGCGATCTGCGAAGTATTGCCTTTACCCTGGCAATAAGCTCGCGTATGGAAAACGGCTTTGTCATGTAGTCGTCTGCGCCGAGTTCAAGACCTAATATCTTGTCCACCTCTTCGTCGCGCGCGGTGAGCATTATTATGGGCACAGCCGAAGTTTCGCGGATTTTTTTGCACACGGAAAAACCGTCCTGTCCGGGGAGCATTACATCCAGAAGGATAAGGTCGGGTTCTTCCGAAAGGGCTTTTGCTACGGCTTCGTTGCCGTCGTATGCTTCTATAACATTGTAACCGTTTTTCTGAAGGTTTATCTTTACTATGTCAACTATTGGCTTTTCGTCATCTACCACAAGAACCAGATTTTCCATTAGTCACACACTCCTTAAATATATATTTATACATAGTAATAATAACATAGAGGTATTCAAAAGTCAAGACACGGGCGGATTTGTCGGTGCGCTTGTTAACATAATATTTTAAGAAAATGTTAAAAAAGTCTTTACAATATGTATACCCTGTGGTATAATTGCATTTGTCGCTATTAAAAAGAAATATACTTGGAGGTGTTGTGATGTCTATCGCAACCGGTTTTATAGGATTAGGAAACATGGGCGGCAGCGTGCTTTGCGGTGCAATAGCAAGCGGTGCGTGTTTATCCGAAACCACTTACGGACATTCTCTTGTCTTTTCGGACAAGGTAAAATCACTTAATATAAATGTAACAAATTTGGAAGATTTAATAAAAAAATCGGATTACATAATATTATGTGTTAAGCCCGATGGCTTTGAAAAGCTCTTAAGCGACATCAAATCCGTGTCGGGATATGACAAAAAGATATATGTATCTATTGCCGCAGGCATAACTATAGACTACATAAAAGGCATATTAGGAGATGTTAAGGTTATCCGCACAATGCCCAACCTCCCCCTCTCCGTAGGCGGAGGCATGACTGTAATAGCTCCCGACGCAAATGTAAGTGAGGAAGAGCTCGCATTTGCCGAGAAGATATTTGCAGGCTCGGGCAGAACACTCAGAGTAACCGAAGACAAGATAAGCGCATATACTGCGCTCAGCGGCAGCGGACCTGCCTATGCATTTATGTTTATAGAGGCTCTTGCCGATGCTGCTGTAAGAGCAGGCATACCCAGAGATAACGCATATACCGTAGCTTCTCAGACACTCTTCGGCAGTGCGCTTATGCAGCTTGAAACAGGAATACACCCCGGTGTGCTCAAAGATATGGTTTGCTCTCCTGCCGGCACTACAATAGATGCGGTTGCATCGCTCGAAAATGACGGCTTCCGCAAAACTGTAATGAACGCTGTAAACGCTTGTCTTAAAAAAGCAGAAAAAATGAAGAAGTAGATGAATATATCCCCTCCGCTTTACATAATGTGTACGGGGAGGGATGTTATGAAAAATTCTTTGTCTCCGCCTCTCGGACGCGGAGCTGTGCTTGCCTGTTTTTCACTTGTTGGGATGTCGGTATTTCTCGGAATACTGATATCGTACAGAACTTCGGGCTCGCTCTTTGCAGAAGCTACCGCCGTTGTGCGCTCTTTATCTGCAAAAGATGCCACCTTTACGGCAAGCTTTAAAAAATCGTTTTTTAATAACCTTGTTTTTTGCACAACCGTGCTTTTGTTTGCACCTGCGTTTCCGATTTCTTTTTTGTCGGGAATAATATTGCTTTTTAAAAGCTTTTGCCTTGGTGCAGCCGCGGGACTTACCGCTAAAACCTGTATTGCAAAAGAGGCAATGGGGATTTTGTTTGCTGTTTTTATTTCCAACTTTCTGGTGCTTCCCCTTAAGATTCTGCTCTTTTTGTCATCGGTGAATTTTTCGGTAAAAAGCTGCGGACTCTCCGCCACGGATAAAACAAAGGCATATATCGGTTTTGTGCTTAAAACCTGTGTTTTCTTCATTCTGATGTGTATATCGGAATGTATTCAGCTCGGCATCGGCGTCGGGATATTGTAAGTATTGAAATGAGGGATATAATGAACGCACTTATGTGTGAATTTGTAGATTATCTTGAAAACGACAAAAAAGTTGCAAGAAATACTCTGCAATCATATACAAGAGATATTAAACAATTCTCAGATTACATAGACGACAGAAAAATTGATGTGAAGCTTGTAAAAGGGCAGGATGTGGAAGAATATATTACACATATGCAGGCTGAAGGCAAGGCGATATCGTCTGTTTCGCGCTCACTTGCTTCTGTAAGAGCATTGTACGCTTATCTCCACTTAAAGGGTTTTGTGGAGCTTGACCCCACATACAAACTCAAAACCCCCAAGGCAAAGAAAAAGCTTCCGCAGATACTTAGCACAAGCGAAATCAATCTGCTCTTAAAATGTCCCGATACTTCCTCGGACAAGGGCAAGCGCGACAAGGCAATGCTTGAGCTTTTGTATGCTACAGGCATAAAGGTTTCGGAGCTTATATCATTAAATAAGCAGGACCTCGACTTAGACTTCGGATACATAAAATGCGTAAGCGAAAACGATGCAAGGGTTGTACCGCTCGGCAAAACAGCCATAAGAGCACTCAGAGATTACATGACAGAATGCAGACCTGCGATGATATCGCAGTCGGTAGAAAATGCACTCTTTGTTAATTGCAACGGCTCGCGTATGACTCGTCAGGGATTTTGGAAGCTTGTTAAATCTTATGCTTTGGCGGCAGGGATAGAAAAGGATATAACCCCTCATACCTTAAGACACTCTTTTGCGGCACATCTTTTGGAAAACGGAGCAGACCTTGCTTCTATTCAGGAGATGCTTGGACATAAGGATATTGTGTCGACGCAGATTTATACTAAGCTTATGAAAAATCATATAAGAGAAGTATACAACAAAACCCACCCACGAGCGTAGGGCGGGAATGTTAAAAAATGCACAGACCGTTAAGTGGCAAGGAAAATTCACAAAATATGTTAAATATAGTGTAATCCGTTTTGAATATGTAGAAATCCGCATCTTTAAAATGCGGATTTCTTTTTGCTTATTTGCCACTTAACTCTAAGCGAACCTCACCTCTCGACGTACCTTTGTACGCCTTCGGGTACCCCTCGCAAGGCAAAGCCTTGCTTCGGTTCGGTTCACTTATTCTGCACTATTTTTTAAGCATTCCCTAAGTGCGTTTTTTCTAATGAGCTTTAGCCATGAAAAACATATCGTTTTTGCGACAGCAAAAATATCGAGTTGCCGTATGGCAACATATCGACAGAATATTTATTTTAAATATTTAAAAGAATCAGGACACTCAACTATTGGTTGAGTGTGCTGTCTTTTTAGGGTTTTCTTTTTGGGGTGTTTAAAGCAAAATGCTCACACCTTACAGACATCTGTTACCGTTTTCGCCAAGGCAACCCTTTTCGGGAGGGAAAAATTCGTCCACAGGGAAGCAGAGTCTTTCAAAAAGCTCGCAGGGGTTGTTTTCGGAAGATACGGCTGTACATTCATCGTTGGGAATACAGAAGTCGATTACGGGAACGATGAGCTGTACTTCTCTTTCGAGGCGTACAATGGTAAATAAGCCGAGAGTAACGAGCACCTTACGCACATCGTCTCCGCCTACGAGGTTTTCCTCAAACACACCGCAGATGCATTCGGGTACGGAGTTAACATCTGTATCACAACCGCAACAACAGCAATTTTCGGTAGGCTCAACTATTCTTGCACCGAGTGCAACGGGGTCAACCACTTCTGTGTGTGCCAACAGTTAATCGTAGGGATGACCTGCAGGTGTCACCCCTACAACCCGCCCCGTCCGCTGTGGACTTTAAAGCTAAACCCCCCAATTAAAACCACATCTACTTACCGCCGTTGCGGAAACGGAATTTTTCCGCCAGTCCTCACTAAACGGCACTTGAATAAGGGAACTGAATTAGTCAAGTGCTGTTTGCAGTGTATCTGTGCTTTTAATCGAGGGTTTATTAACGCTATAAAGTCCAATGCGAAAGCAGAACAAGGTAGTTTCGCATGGGCGAAACTATTATTTTATTTGTCTGATCCGGTAGACATATTCTCATTGGAATTCATAAATGTTTCTTCTGCTTCCAGTTGTATTTTCTTGAGATTTTCTATTGTGTCTGTTATTTTGTTGAATAGTTCAAAATACAATTTTTTGTAATCTTCCATTGGCATTTCTCCTTTTCTTAATTTCGATATAAATTAAAAAATGCGCCGGCACAGAGCCGACGCACGAAAAGCGTACAGCCCTTTTGTCGCCAAACAAAATCGATTCGTGCATAAATGAACAGAACCAGAGCATGTACGTTTTTTCTAAACATAATGTTCTGTTCATTATATACAACTATGTGATTTTGTTTGGCAAAATTATCGTACCATATATTTCATCAAAAGTCAATCGGGAAGAATGTCGCATTTTGTAAAACATAAACTCTTTTTACAATTTGTTATCTGCCTTTAAAAGAGCTTGCTCCTTTTATCCAAAAGATTAGAAACCTTCTCATACACTTCATCATCCACTATTCTGAGTTCTTCTTTTACATGATAATACCTTTCATCCATAGGCACTTCACCTCGTATACCAAGAAGAAAATCCTTGGTTTCCGTTTTGTTATTAACAAGCACACCTTTGTATATGGGGTTTGAAAGAATTCTCTTTATCGCCTTGGGATTCCACTGCTTACCGAGCTTTGAGGGTATTGCCCTTGTGTTGAGACAGTCGGCTATCTTTCTGTAGCCCATATTCTGATATGCATACATACGATATATATCTTTTACTACAGTAGCCTCGTCAGGGTTTACTTTTAAATTATATGTATCCACCTTATCATAGCCATATATCAGATTTGGCACTCTGCCTCCCTTTGCGCCTTGCTTTTTGCCGAATATTATGCGCTTAGACAGAGCGCACGACTCCTCCTGTGCGAGCGCGGCAAACAGGGTAAGCACAAATTCCGATTCACCCAAAACCTTTTGGTTAGCACCTATAAAAATGACATCTACTCCTTGCATTTTGAGTGTACGGATGCCCGTAAGAAAGTCCAAAGTATTTCGCGCAAAACGGCTTATATCCTTTACAAGAACGGCATCGAACTCACCTTTGGTACTGTCGGAAAGAAGCTTTTTAAACTCGGTACGGTTTGCCATGCTTTTGCCACTTATTCCTCTGTCTGCGTATATCTTAACAAGGGTGTCTCCCCTGCGGTTTACATACTCCTCAAAAAACCTTTTCTGATTAATAAGCGAATTGAGCTGTTCGTCACTTCCTGTAGAAACTCTGCAATAGGCGGCATAACGCACATAAATCACCTCATACTATCTATATGAGGTATTTATCAAATTTTTTACAGTTTGTTTATTCCTATTGACTTTGTTTGCGGTACATGTCATAATTAAACTACTCTATTAAAGGATGAATAATATGAAAAAAATAGTTTCCCTTGTCTTGTGCATGGTGCTGTTTTTGTGCTGTATGCCCAACTCCGCTTTGGCTCTTGATGACGGCATCGCCAAAGTGAGCATAGGTGTTATTAATCACTTTAAACAGCCAAGTGCATCCACAGATTTTAATCACAGCGACAAACCACTCGAAATAACAATAACCGTACCTCAGATATACCAAAACTCCACAGTGATGATGGCATTCTATACAGACGGAATCATGACAAAGATAATGCCCGTTACAATAACCGCTTCCAACAAAAAAGGCACCGTTACATTCGATATGTCCAACGAAACGGACGATGGTTTACCGCCCACACCCGACAGCATAAAGCTCTTTACATGGGGCACGGGCGGACTGAAACCCTTAACCAAATCGCACGAGCTTCTTACACAGCAGACCATATCCTCGGCAAATACGCGAATTGTAACCTATATTCTGGAATACATTCTTGGTATAAACTCAAAGCGAAGCGTTACCAATTATATCCGCGACAACATAAACTTTGAGACGGAGCACGACAAAATCGACGCCCTGCTCGACAAAATGGACGAGTGTGCCACCGTTGCTTATGCCGTAAAGGACACACAGCTTCTTACAAGTGAATATGCAAGAAGAATGTTCTATGACGATGTAATGGAAGCGTTTAATACATTGGAATCCGACGAGGTTCAGAAAAACGAGTTTATAAGAATATATTCAAACCTCAACAACGGATACGAAACAACGGTGCAAGATGTATTCAAAAGACTTTCGTATCTGCTTTGCATAAATGTAGAGGCTTTCATAAAAAACAATTAATAAGCAAATGAACCTGTTCGTATAGAAACAGGTTCATTTTTTATATCAATTATTGATCAAGAAATGCATCGTGTATATTGAATATGTCTTTTATTGCCATGAGTGTATACGGAGGTATCTTGGTAGTAATCTCGCTATAGAACTTATCATACTCACCGGCATTGTTTACCTCTCTTATGATATCTCTCATTGTGTTGCCCTCGTCGGTATATACTTCACGGACAAGGCGGTTATGAATAATTACACCCATATCCTCCCATGTTACAACATTACGCATGGTTTCGAGTGCCATGGTGAGAACCGTCATGGAGTCACCGGGCATATCGAATTCGTAATTTTCGAAAGATTCCTCAAGACCTGTTATGGCATTGTTTAGCTCTACATAGATTTCCTCTGACTCTACAACTGCATCATCCCATACTGCCTGATAATGCTTGTTGCCCTCTGTGCCTACGGGTATGGTCTCTACAAGATACTCATCGGAGAAGAATACAGCCAATTTGCCGTTTTCAAACTCCTGAAGCTCATACCAGCCTATAAAGGGTATGCCGTCATCTCTTTCGGGGATGGGAAGAACATATTCTTCATCATAAGCTGTATACTTTAATTTTTCGCTGCCATCTAATCTGCCCTTTGCAGAATCATCCATTTCCTCGCCATAGGGTTTAAAATAAAGTTCGTACTTTATAGTGTAATACTCAGCCCATTTAGCAAAGTATTCCTTGTCGCCCGAAGAACCGTTAGGAATCACAGTAACAGGCTCGGTAGTTAAGGGGTCTGCATCCTCTGACTCAAACCAACCAAGGAATTTATAATTGGTTTTCCAGGGGGTAAGAAGAGTGTAATCGGCATCAGAAGACTTATAAGTTTTCTTAGCACCGCCGCTGAGATTACCATCATCTAAATTATATGTAATATTGTATGTGGTTTCGGGAACGGAAATGTCGCCCGAGTCGCCACTGCCTGGATCGTTACCGCCCGAAGTATTACCACCGGAGGTGTTGCCGCCCGAAGTGTTTCCGCCTGATGTATTACCGCT
>JAZLCB010000358.1:0-2277 GCA_045614005.1 Clostridia bacterium | reverse complement strand
GCATTTTTTTGAATTCTTCGAACGTACTCCTTACACATCGGCATTTTGTCTTCTCCGAAAAGCTCGTCGAGGTAACTTATAAGTCCTTCCGCCGCGCCTCTCAGATAGATCGGGTTCTGTGTTTCCAGCTTGCGTATAACCTTTTTGGAAAGGATATCGTCGAGAGCGTCGAGTTCCCTTCCGCCACAGCTTACGTATACGGGTATATACGTTTTGATCTGCTTCATAATACGGTTACCGAAGGTTATGTGGAAATGCTTGATAAGATATTTGTCAAGCTCGTCAAGTCTGTTTATATTTCTGCGGCTTATACCGTGCTCGTTCTGCGCTTTGGCAACAAGTCCGCAGAACTGCTCTGCCGATATATGCATCTTCTCTGTAACAGGTGCATTGAATCGCTCTGTTTTATTATCAAGGTTAAGAACCATTGCACGGTCGTAAACCTTATCAGAAATAGCAAAAGTGGAGTCGTCGTTGTTTGCCGTACCGATAAACCACATATTTTCGGGCAATTTTATTCTGCCGTCACGAAGCTGCTGAGGGTCGTTTTCCCATTTGTCCGAAACAACATCGAGAAATCTTTCATCGGGATTGGGAAGCTCCAAAAGCGACAAAAACTCTGCAAAATAGTATTCTATTCGCGCAATGTTCATTTCGTCGAGTACGGTGATGTACATATCCTTGCTGTAATTTGCCTCGTACATTTTTTCGAGAAGCAAAGTCTCATTGAATCTTTTTGTGAATTCATTGTAATATCCGATGAGGTCCGTACGTTCCTTCCACATCGGCTGTACGGGTATTACAGTAGATGCGTTATCCGTAAACGAGCCGTATGCGTGGGCAAGGGATGTTTTACCGGTACCGGACATACCCTGGAGTATGAGCAGTCGCGAAACCGCCATTCCCGAAACAAATTTGCGTATATCTTCTATATCGTAGTACAGCTTAAGCTTTGTTGCGGCATAGTTGCGGAAATTTTCGCATATTCCCTCCAACGTTATGCCTGCCTCATATGTGCTGTGACCATAAGTATTTTTCTTGCGGTCTATTGCACTGAGCATGCAAAATCTTTCGGTTTCCGCTTTTTCTTCCTTCTTCTCTTCTTTTTTTGTTTCGCTTGTTTCATTTATCGTCTGAGGTTTGGATTTGTTTTGCAAAATCATAAATGAAACGAGCAAAAGAGCAATCAAGGAAATGATAACTATTATATATATTATTATTGCAGGTCCGGAGGTGGCTGTCTCCAAAAGAGCCTTCATCATATTTTTAAACATTGCCGTTTACTCCTTACTTCAATATATTTATGATATATCTGCACCGCTAGCCTTTACAGCTTTTTTGCAAGCAAATATATTTTCTTCGCCGAATATAGCGCTCATCGTTTCTACAAGACCGGTATCGCTATTGGGAATCTTGCCATTCAAAGCTATTACAACACTCGGTAAAATCTTCGCCGCCATACATTCATCAAGACCTGTTTCACATTTCATACCGCAAGCCAATGCAAGAGAAATATATCTTTCGACAGAAAGCCAAAGTCTGTTTCCAAAAGAGAATGTTGTGTACAAAGAAACGAATTTTTCAAATTTGTCAAGTTTTTTCCAAACATCTTCGCCAACCGTGAGCGAAGAGCTGAGCTTATCACAAAAATATTCCATCTGATAATATGTAAAACCATGTACGGGGTCATAATTTGCAACGGGAGCGCATTCATCTATCGTAAATGTATTTACTGCTGCCATTTCCGCAACAGAAGAAGGAATTTCTGCATAAGCTTCTGCAGAAGAAAGATTTATTGCAAACCATACATTTTCGGGAACATAATAAGACATTTCAGCATTTTGCTCATTATGAGCTTTGAAAAGCTCATGTGCATAGGGATTTTTTGAATATTTTGCTATCGGAGCAAACCAATCTGTCATTTTAGAGGCTTTTACACCGTCAATACCGATAAAATGCACGTTTTGAGGCATATTTTTTGCAGATTCAATAGCAAGCATTGCATTTGTTTTGGTATATGTGCCCGTTGCATCTGACTTGAACAAAACACCCTCAATATTTTCATAAGTGCCATTTTCGGATTTATCGAGGCATATAGGAGATTGGAAATAGTTGCCGAGCAAAAGCATAAGTGATTCGAATGTTTTCTCACTCATGGAATGGAAAAGCAATACTCTGGAAGAAGCCATCGAGGAGAAAAGTTTGTGAGCATCGTTTTCGTCAAATTCAAGCCCCTTTTCTTTTGCAACTGCCGCAAATTCTCTGCTTGCCGCGGAA
>JAZLCB010000357.1:0-9784 GCA_045614005.1 Clostridia bacterium | reverse complement strand
AGTTTTCGTACACTTATTGCGAGGAGCATTCCACCTCGGATTTCAGAAACCCCATAATTTCAGACAATATTGTTATAAGTCTTAATGCAGAAGATGAAGATTATTCCATTGCAAACTGTGCATACAAGGTTGATTCCAACGAGTATGCAAGTTGTAAGATAATAGTCCTCGATAGCTTAGGGGATGAAGAATGTATTCAGCAGATGCAGAAAGTCACCTGCTATATAAGAGCAAACGGAATGGTAACTGATTTTGAATTTGATTCCGAGGGCAGAATATATGCCGTTTACCCTCAAGCACCCGAACAATGTTTCAAATTGGTGGATGAGGACGGAACAACCATTAACAATGAAGAAGCACCCGAACCCATACCTGTTGTAAATGCAAAAGCTGAATCAAAAGATAAAGAAAAAGCTTTGGGAAATCGCAGTGTGTACGCCTTGGCAATAGTTGGCGGTGGTGCAGTTCTTGGCTTGATAGCAGGACTTATAATACGAGTTAAAAAAGCAGGTAAATAAATTTAATAAAAAACCGTGATACAAAAATAATTTTGCATCACGGTTTTATTTATATTAAACTTAGTCTTTTAATGCTTCTGCCACAACAAGCTCTGCAGCAAGCCACTTATCTGTTTGTCCGTTTTTTACGGCAAAATCCATGTCTCTGCATTTAAGCATAACGGAGGCTATTTTTCTTGCACCGAGCTTTTTGGCTTGTGCCAGGTTATTTCGTGCGTGTTTTTCGTACAGGTTGCATAGTGTGCATATTTCTCTCATAGACTTGTCTTTTAATAGCAAAAGTTTATGAAATGTAGAAAATTTTCCGAATATTATATTTATTATTTTTATCGGTTCTTCGTTCAATGCTTTTAAGTCTCTAAGCTTTTTTAAGGCATCGGAATTTTTGCCGGCCGTAATATCATCTATCATTTCAAACACGCGGTTTTCTATTGTTCGGGTTATAAGCGTATCTATGATTTGTCTGTCTGCAGTATCAGTTGTGTCCAGAGCCGATATTATCTTTTCGGACTCGCTCTTTAATGCATGCATTGAAGGCCCTGCAACCTCGCATATATATACAGCATCGTCACGACTTATAGTCTTTCCGCTTGCGGTAAATAATTTTGTAATCCACGCTGTAAGAGTGGGTATATCCTGAAAAGCGTATTCACACACGGGATATATTTTGGAAATCTGCTTGTAGAGTGTGTTACGCTTGTCTATCTCTTTTTCGTTGAAAATGATAATAAGATAGTCGGGAATATTTGCTATAAGCTCAATAAAAAAGTTTTTGTACTCTTCGTTTGCTTTTTTAAATATTTTAGTATCCTGAATTACAAGAACCTTTTTTTCGCTCATAAAAGGATATGAATTTGCAAAAGCGTCTATATCTTCGGGAGCAGGCAGGGTAGAATATACCTCTAAGAGGTTAAATTCCTTTGTATCTTCATCCGTAACAGCATCTGTTATCTGTCGTGTGTAGAGAGCAGGGAGGTAGTCCTCTTCGCCTGTCAGAATATATACATTTGCAAATATTTTGTTTTTAATATCATTTTTAATGTCGTGCATCTTTTAGTTTTACTCCTTTTTTATTTATGGTAAAGGAAATCGGTGCATTATTTATATCAGTTCTGAGAATTTCGGATTTTTTGTATGCATCAAGCGTATCTTGGTCAGGATGAGAATATATGTTGTTCTTTCCGCAGGATATAACTGCATATTTGCAGTCGGAAGCATCAGATAGTTTGTGTGACATGGAAGTTTTTGCACCATGATGTGCAACCTTTACTATATCACATTTTGAAATCTTCGGCACTATGTTGTGCAGGGCCAATGAATCTGCATCACCGCAAAAGAGAACCGAGCTTTCAAAAAATTCATATCGTATAACGACGGAACCGTCATTTGTATCGGTGTATTCCGCCTTTTCGGGACCTAAAATATCAAACTTGTGGCCACCGTAGGATATCGTGTCGCCTGCAGATACATGAGTTATCGGTATGTTGTTTATTACCGCAGATTTGTATATTTCGTCTGCAAGGAGTTTTTCATCATCACCCAGAGGTCTGTTTGGAAGAACAATATTTTCTACATATCCCGACTCCATAAGAGCCACAGCACCCTCGGCATGGTCATCGTGATAATGCGTTAGTATCAGATAGTCAAGTTTTGTTATGCCCTGATGCTGAAGATAGGGTATAGCCTGCGAAGAGCCGAAGTTATACACACTCTCCGAACCGCAATCTATCATCACATCAAGCCCGTCGGACGAATGTATCACGGCGCAATCACCCTGACCTGCATTTAAAAATGTTATATCCGAGCGGGGGTTTAGTCTATTATACGACAAACACGCTATATTTGCAATAATAACTGCAATTACAATTACAGTACGTACGCTTCTCCTTTTGAATTTGCAGAAAGTAAATATTAACATAGCGTATATAATAAGCCCTATAAATGCTAAGCTTGTTATCGTTATGTACGAAAATGGGAGTGAAGCAAAAAGCGAGCTTATTCCATTTACACAATATGCAAAAAAGGTTATCACATTTGAAACTGCCTCGCATATAAATTGGGGAGCAAACATGCATACACCTGCAAACAGAAAGCACAAAAACATAAGAATCGGAATTATGCTTACAACTATAAGATTTGTAATAGGACTCACAAGAGACACTCCGCCGAAAAAGTGTACAACAAAGGGGAGAGTTGTAAGAGTAACGCACAAGCTCACAACAATAGACTCTATAACCCACTTGAATTTTGTCAGCGTCATCTTTTTAATTATCCCGGCTGCCACAAGTATTCCTACCGTTGCCGAAAACGACAGACAAAACGATGCATTGCAGTAGTAATACGGTGCACCTATAAGAATGAAAGCCCACACTGCAAAAAGCGATACAGACGGAGAATACTCCCTCATAAACATCGGCGCACAGCAACTTATAAGAGCCATAAATGCGGCTCTTTCAAGTGATACACCAAATCCTGTGAATATAAACATAAATACGCACGAAAACAAGGTTAGTGAAAAAGCAATTAAACTCTTTTTTCGTCGCGATACATTAAGTCCGGAATATAGAAACGAAATAAACAGTATAAGTATGTTAAGATGCATACCCGATATAGCTACAATGTGATATATACCCGATTCCCTATAGCTTTCGGAGCATTCTTCCGATATTGCTTCTGTATTACCTGTTACAAGGGCATTTGCAAGACCGCCCTCATCGCCCGGAATATACTCGAGTATTTTTGCCGAGATTTTGTCGCGGAAAGAATATATAGAGTGGAAAACACCTTCTTTCTTACCATGTACGGCAGAAATGTCGGAATCCATTGCAAGGCAAGCACCTTTGGATTTTGTGTATTTTGCAAAGTCAAAGCTTCCGGGATTCATTGCACCGTCGGGAGCGTAGCAAGTACCTGTAAGTGTTATGGTATCTCCTACAGACAGGTCGAGGCTTTCGCTATGGCGAATCTTTACATACACAAGCTCTTTTATGTCTGTATCGTCTGAGGGCTTCAGCATGAAAGTTGTGTTGCCAAAGGAGTATGCGGGTACGGATTTAACCGTTCCGCTGATTCTCATTTTTGTCGGTTTTGAAAAAGCCTCACGGTCTTTTGATACGGAATATTCAAAGCCAATTACAGAAAAGAGTATAACCACGCATATAAAAATATATATTATTTTGTAAAAGTGTTTTGATACCAGTGTTTTCATATGTCTTTTCGCTTGTAAAATATGTGCAAAAAATAGCACGCATACAGTCCAAAATGTGTTTTTTTTATAAATATTACCTATTTTAGTATGATATCACATTTTTCTTCAAATAACAACTTGATTTTATGATTTAAATGATATATAATATAAAATTGATTGTATAATGAGGTGAATAAATGGCAATATTTACAATGTCAGATTTACATCTTTCTCTTGATACGGACAAATCCATGGAGGTTTTCGGTGCGCTTTGGAATGATTACATAAACCGTATTCGCGAAAATTGGCTCAGCCTTGTATCCGATGAAGATACCGTTCTTATCGGCGGGGACATATCATGGGCCATGCACCTTTGTGATTGCAAAAAGGATTTTGAATTTATAAATTCACTTCCGGGTAAGAAACTTCTTTTCAAAGGTAACCACGATTATTGGTGGGAGAGCCTTACCAAGATGAATAACTTTCTTTGTGAAAATGAATTTTCAACACTCAGTTTTGTAAACAACAACGCCGTAATATGCGAGGATACTCTCATAGCAGGCACAAGAGGTTGGACACTTCCCGGTGATTCGGGATTTGGATCAGATGACGAGAAGATATACCAAAGAGAGCTTTTAAGGTTGGAACTCTCATTGAAACACGGCCAAGAGATTTGCAAGGAGAGTGACTTTGTACCTTCAAAGCGTGTATGCATACTTCATTATCCGCCATTTACCAAGGAGCATGTTTTAGACGAGGCAATTTCAACTATTCTTAAATCCTACGCTGTTACAGATTGCTTCTATGGGCATCTTCATTCACAGTCGGCACAAAATGCCGCAGAGGGGATGTATGACGGTGTAAATTACAGATTGGTATCTGCAGATTACCTTGAGTTTGTACCTTTCAAAATTTAAAAGTTTGTATATAATTTGCCCATCGTGGCTTTATATAAATAGAAAATTATATTTAGGGGGAACCTGAACAAATGAAATTATTAAAAAATGAAAACATCGAAAAGAACACAGTTAAGCTTACAATCGAAGTAGACAGCGAAGCTTTCAAAGCCGCTATCGAAAAATCCTATAAGAAGAATGTTAAGCAGATAGCACTTCCCGGATTCAGAAAGGGTAAAGCACCCAGAGCTATAATCGAAAAGTACTATGGCAAGGGCGTATTCCTTGAAGATGCTGTTAACTTTGTATGCCCCGAAGCATATGAATTTGCTGTTAAAGAGTCCGGTATAGATCCTGTTGACAGACCCGAAATGGACATTGAGAAGATCGAAGAGGATGGTTCCGAACTCATCCTTACAGCTACTGTAACTGTAAGACCCGAAGTAGAACTTGGCGAATACAAGGGTATTTCTGCAGAAAAGAAGAACTACAAGACAAAGGTTGCAGACGTTGATGCAGAAATCAAAGCTGCCAGAGAAAAGAACTCCCGCATGGTAAATGTTGAAGACAGAGCTGTTAAGAAAGGTGACTTCACAGTTATCGATTACGAAGGCTTTGTAGACGGCGTTGCATTCCCCGGCGGTAAGGGTCAGGATCACAACCTCGAAATCGGTGGCGGTCAGTTTATCCCCGGTTTTGAAGAAGCACTCGTTGGTGCAAAGATAGGCGTTGAAAAGGAAATCAACGTTACTTTCCCCGAAGAGTACCATGCAGAAGAATTAAAGGGCAAGCCCGCTGTATTTAAAGTAACTGTTAAGAGCATCCAGGTTAAGGAGCTCCCCGAAGTAAATGACGAATTTGCTAAGGACCTCGGCTTTGAAACTCTCGATGAGTACAAGGCTGATATCAGAGCTAAGCTTGACAAGGCTAATGCAGACAGAACAGCAGCAGAATTTGAAGGCAATGTTATAAAGGAAGTTGTAGAAAAGGCTAATGTTGAAATTCCCGAATGCATGATAGATTCCGCTATAGAAGACATGATGAGAGACTTCAGCTACAGATTATCTTCTCAGGGCTTGAGCTTCGAACAGTACATGCAGTTTACAGGCATGACACCCGAAGGCTTCAAGGAGCAGTACAAGGATCAGGCTACAGAAAGAGTTAAGTCCAACCTTGTAATAAGCGAAATCGCTAAGAGAGAAAACATCGAAGTTACAGATGAAGATGTAGAAAACGAACTCAAGAACATGGCAGAAATGTATGGCATGGAAATAGACAAGTTAAAAGAATTTGTTAAGGATGGCGAACTCGAAAGCTTAAAGAGCGAATTAAAGCTCAAGAAGGCAGTTACACTCGTTGTAGATGCTGCAAAGGTTAAGAGAGCTACCAAGAAGAAGGAGGACGAAGAGTAATATGAGTCTTGTACCTGTAGTTGTTGAACAGACCAACAGAGGAGAACGCTCCTACGATATATATTCCCGTCTTTTAAAGGACAGAATTATATTTCTTGGAGAAGAAGTAAACGATGTAACAGCAAGTCTTGTTGTAGCACAGATGTTATTTTTGGAAGCAGAAGATCCCGATAAGGATATCTGCCTTTACATCAACAGTCCCGGAGGTTCTATCACAAGCGGTATGGCTATCTACGATACCATGCAGTATATCAAGTGTGATGTATCAACAATTTGCATAGGTATGGCAGCTTCCATGGGTGCTTTTTTACTCGCGGCAGGTGCTAAAGGCAAGAGATTTGCTCTTCCCAACAGCGAAGTTATGATACATCAGCCCTTAGGTGGTATGCAGGGTCAGGCAACAGACATCAAGATCCATGCAGATCGTATCATAAAAATGAAAGAAACTCTCAATAAAATCCTCAGCGAAAGAACAGGCAAGCCTTACGAAACCGTATGTGCAGATACCGAAAGAGACAACTTCATGTCTGCATATGAAGCAAAAGAATATGGTCTTGTAGATGAGGTTATTGAGAAAAGAAAATAATTCTATTAGCCCGCTTTATGCGGGCTAATTTGGTAATGAATATTTATAGTAGGAGTTTATATAATGAGCGAAAAGCATAACAATATTTACTGCTCTTTTTGCGGAAAGACACAGGATTTAGTCACAAGACTTATAGCAGGGCCAAGCGGAAGTGTTTATATCTGCAATGAGTGTATAGATATATGCAACGATATCCTCGATGCCGAGCTTGATATGTTCGAAACCGAGGAACCCATGCATCTCGAAAGCCTCCCCAAGCCTAAGGATATCAAGGAAATCCTCGATATGTATGTAATAGGTCAGGACGATGCTAAAAAGAGCATGGCTGTAGCAGTATACAACCACTACAAAAGAATAAACCACATTTCGCAAGATGATGATGTAGAAATCTCAAAGAGCAATATCCTTCTTGTAGGACCTACAGGAAGCGGTAAAACTCTTCTTGCGCAGACACTTGCCAAGATCATAGATGTTCCGTTTGCCATAGCAGATGCCACATCTCTCACAGAGGCAGGCTATGTTGGTGAAGATGTAGAGAATATACTTTTAAAGATAATTCAGGCGGCAGATTACAATATAGAAAGAGCACAGAAGGGCATAATCTATATTGACGAAATAGACAAGATTGCCCGCAAGTCCGAAAACCCATCCATAACTCGTGATGTAAGCGGTGAGGGTGTACAGCAGGCGCTTCTTAAAATTCTTGAAGGCACAGTTGCTTCTGTTCCTCCTCAGGGTGGCAGAAAGCATCCTCAGCAGGAGTTTATCCCCATAGATACCACCAATATTCTCTTTATATGTGGTGGCGCGTTCGATGGATTGGATAAGATTATAGAACGCCGTATCGGTAAGAAGTCTCTTGGCTTTGGTGCACAGATAGATTCTAAAGCTACCAAGGATGTTGGTGAACTCTTTAAACAGATGCAACCGGGCGACCTTCTTAAGTTTGGTCTTATACCCGAGTTTGTAGGCAGACTTTCTGTAAATGTTTCTTTGGAAAGTCTCGACAGAGATGCAATGGTTCGCATACTCACCGAACCCAAAAATGCACTTGTTAAGCAGTATATCAAGCTTTTGGAGATGGATGGTGTTACTCTTGAATTCGAAGAGGGAGCACTTACAGCAATAGCTGATAAGGCTATTGAGCGTAAGACAGGTGCCAGAGGACTGCGTTCCATCATGGAAGAAATTATGAGCGAGGTAATGTATGCCGCACCGTCGGAAACAAACCTCAAAAAATGTATTATTACAGAAGAATGTGTTCGCAATAACAGTAAGCCCAAACTGCTTACAAAGGCGAGAGCGCGCCTTAGCGAAAAGTCAGTATCCTGATAACTAAATTAAACTGCCCTGCGATTGTCGGGGCAGTTTTTTAAAAAAGGAGCCTATTATGAGAACTTACCATATACCGGTTTTTGTACCGCACAAAGGCTGTCCTAATGATTGTGTGTTTTGTAACCAAAGGCAGATTACAGGTCAGATAGCCGATGTTACAAAGGAAGATGTAGTCAGCATAATAGAAGAAAATTTAGACACCATATCTGCCGATTCATATGTCGAAGTTGCCTTTTTCGGCGGTAGCTTTACGGGTATAGATATAGATAAGCAGAGGGAACTTTTGTCTGCTGTAGAACCATATGTAAAGTCGGGTAGGGTAAACGGTATCCGCTGTTCCACAAGAGCCGACTACATAACTATCGAAATACTCACTATGCTAAAGGAGTATGGAATGACCGCAATAGAGCTTGGTGTACAATCAACCGATGATTATGTTCTTTCGTGTTCGCGCAGAGGGCACAGCTTTTCGGATGTTGTAAAAGCATCGGAACTTATAAAGTCGTTTGATATAGAACTCGGTCTCCAGATGATGCTCGGCCTTCCCGGTGATACAAAAGAAAAGATGCTTAAAACCTGCGAGGATTTAATAAGCTTAGAACCAAAGTGTGTCCGTATATATCCCACACTTGTAGTACCGGATACTGCTCTTTGGCAGATGTACGACAAAGGTGAGTACGCACCTCTTAGCCTCGAAGAAACCGTAGACATACTTTCTGTTATTATGCCAAAGTTCAAAAACGCGGGGATTAATATAATCCGAGTGGGACTCCAAACCACAGATAACATAAATGAGAATACCGTGTCAGGACCCTATCATCCTGCCGTAAGAGAGCTTGCCGAGGGCAGGATAGTCCGTAATGTCATGGAAAAATACATCACGGGCGATGCTCTTAACGTATGTGTTAATCCATCCAGGGTGTCTGTAACGGTAGGGCATAAGAGATGCAACAGCCTTTATTTTAAGGAAAAATATTCATGCAGACTTTCTGTAACGGAAGATGCAACACTTAATGTTGATGAAATGAAAATCAACGGGAAACGCGTAAATATATAGGGAAGTCGGACAAGGCAAGCTTTGAAGTTGAAAATCCTGTAAGATGGAATTCGGAAAAACCATATCTGTATGAGCTTAAAAAGGATGATTTTATTACAGTAAGGATAGACTACAAAAATTCAGGGGTGGGTTCTAACTCTTGCGGTCCTGCACTTTTGGAAAAATACAGATTATCCGAAAAAGAAATATCATTTGGATTTTATATCCTTTAATAAGAAAACGGACTTTTGATAAGTCCGTTTTCTTATTAAAGTTATTGCATTTTTATTAATATTATGGTAAAATCTTATTACAATCGGGCATTGTATGCAAATGCTGTAAAAGGAGTGTGGCAAATGAAAAAAGTTGTATTTCCGTACGGAAGAGAAAAAATAAGTTATGAATTTAAAGATGATGAGCTTACAGGTGTTTTAGCATCGTCAATAGAGGACTACAAGCCGGAGTACGGTGAACTTGAACTTGTTAAAAGAGCTATGGAAAATCCTGTTGATTCTCCCAAGCTTTGCGAACTGGCAAAAGGCAAGAAAAATATTGTCATCATAGCCAGTGACCACACCCGTCCTGTTCCCAGCAAAGTTATTATGCCGTTTATGCTGAGCGAAATAAGAGAAGGAAATCCCGATGCGGATATTACAATTCTCATTGCCACAGGTTGTCACAGAGGCACAACCAAGGACGAGCTTATCGGCAAATTCGGCGAAGATATAGTAGCAAACGAAAAAATATACATTCACGACTGCGACGACAGAGATATGCTTGTAAATATAGGCACACTTCCGTCCGGAGGTGAATG
>JAZLCB010000356.1:0-1526 GCA_045614005.1 Clostridia bacterium | reverse complement strand
GACAAAAAGGGTTCGCTCGAAATTGGCAAAGATGCAGATATCGTAATCACAGACAGCGAATTTAATGTAACAAAAACAATTATTGGAGGTAAGATTAAATATGAAGCTTAAAGTAAATGCAAAATTAGATCCCGGCTTTACGCCTCTTTCCGTAGTGTGCAGAGAACTAAGAGAAGCTACAAAAGAAGACGGTCAGGATATGGTAATAGCCGTAGAAAGAAACAAAGGCTACACAACCACATACAAGACACGTATCTACAAAGACGGAGTAGGTCACGATGAAGACAACTTCAGATTTGTAGAAAGAATGGCAAAGTCGCTCCTTTGGGTAGCAGGCGGTTACAAAATAATAATTGCAGGAAGCTCCGTTGTTGGCGCTAAGATAAAGGAAGCATTCTCTCACGGAGGTCTTAGAGATTTTGATGTATGCTTTATGGAAAGAGTGTACGAAAAACCCTTTGAAGTAGAAATCCGTGCATACGAAGATGCACCCGCCGATGTGTCGGGTGCTGCCCCTGTAGGCAGACACTTAGATGGCTGCAGAATCGGCTTTGATGCAGGCGGAAGTGACCGTAAGGTAAGTGCTGTAGTAAACGGCGAAAGCGTATATTCCGAAGAGGTTGTATGGTTTCCCAAGACAAACTCCGACCCCGATTACCACTACAACGGTATTTTAGAAGCTATGAAGACAGCGGCTTCGCATATGCCCAGAGTAGATGCAATAGGTGTATCGAGTGCGGGTGTGTATGTAGATAACCGTATTATGGTGGCTTCTCTCTTCTTAAAGGTTAATGAAGAAGATTTCGACAAAAAAGTAAAGAATATGTACATAGATGTAGCCAAGGAAATTGGTGAAAATATTCCAATCGAAGTTGCAAATGACGGTGATGTTACCGCACTTGCAGGTGCTATGGACTTAAATGATGATTCCGTACTCGGTGTTGCAATGGGCACATCCGAAGCGGGCGGATATGTAGACCCCAACGGCAATATTACAGGCTGGCTCAACGAGCTTGCATTTGTTCCCTGCGATTTCAATGCCGATGCAATGGTGGATGAATGGTCGGGCGACTACGGTTGCGGTGTTAAGTACTTCTCGCAGGATGGTGTAATTAAGCTTGCTCCCTTTGCAGGAATTGAGCTTGATGAAAGCCTTTCCCCTGCCGAAAAGCTCAAAGTAGTGCAGAAGCACATGGAAGAGGGTCACGAAGGTGCACGCGATATCTACGATACAATCGGTGCTTACTTTGGCTATACCATAGCTTTCTATGCTGAGTTCTACGATATTAAGCATGTCCTTATAATGGGCAGAGTTACCTCGGGAGAGGGTGGCGTAATCCTTCTTGAAAGAGCACAGGAAGTTCTCGACAAAGAGTTCCCTGAACTTGCTTCAAAAATTCAGCTTCATATTCCTGACGAAAGCTCAAGAAGAGTAGGTCAGTCAGTGGCAGCCGCAAGCTTGCCTGAGATTAATTAATAAAAAAACTGTTTGCCAAAGTGTTTTTAACGCTTGGCAAACAGTTTTT
>JAZLCB010000355.1:0-2175 GCA_045614005.1 Clostridia bacterium | reverse complement strand
GCCATTCTGCCTGCATCTCGAATGTGAGCGCGTCATATTCTTCGCCCTTACAGCGTATTATCTTGTTATCGCATAAGCGGATAATACGCATTGCATCGCATATAAACTCAGGAACTACCGCATTGAACTTATATACCTTCTTGCTTATCTGATGCTCAATGAAGTTGTAACCGCCCCTTTTCGTCGCCTCTTCCTCAAACTCATATTCGGGTTTGCCTATTTCCGACCTGAGAAGCAGTTTGAAATGAAAGCCTTCGGGAAAGGCTATAATGCCATCGCGAAGTTTAAAATCTCCCGTCGCATTCCAATACTCTATTTCTATGCAGTCGCTTGTGGCGTTGGTAAAGCAGAATACTTCGGAATAATAAGTCCATGCACCGCTCGCTGAAGATAGCCTAAGATAGTATCTTCCCTCTTTCTCGATTTGCAGAGGAAGATACCCCGGATAGAGTGCTACCTTATAGCCCTCACGCTCAATTATGCGAAATCCGGTTTCGCAAAGGAGCTGTACCTTGTTATTGCCTACGATAGATTCTGTATTTATATCCACAAAATATGCAGAACCAAGCGTATCTCCATCCGTATATAATTCGTCGGGTATTACAAACTGGAAAGGCGGTAAGGATTGTGTAGCTACGATAAGTGGAGAAATATGCCCGTGCGCATAACTCTTACGGTGGCTCTGCTTGGCAGGGTCATCATAAAAGTTAAGCGGCGACAGGCATATTGGTTTTGGCATATCTAACAAGCATTTATTATCCGCAAATATAATGAATAATATTCGGAAATTCGCTATTTTTAACAGATTTTAATAGTATGATACAAAAATATTTATACAGGCTCGTACCTCAGCTCTACATCTGCCATATATGTATCAACATTTATAGAGATTTCCTCTATATATCCGTTGCCCATGTCTGTCTTTATCAGCTCGTTTGTATTCAGGCTCGCATTTCCTACCGAGAATGATACATTGTGCTTGACACATCTTTTAATGCCATGGACGCTAAGGTCGGGCGCATTATTCTTGATATTATTGCACTCAATCCGATTGCCGGGCAAGTCATACATGTGATGTCTGATAAGCTGATTAAATGAGGCATACCAGTTCTGAACGAACACGGTATTCAGCCTATCATACTGTCCTTCCTCAAGAACATAGTATCTCACGATAGGAACCTTGCCGTTTGCATCTGCCATAAGAAGCACAAATCCGTCCTTCGAAAACTCGTCGGGGTTGAACAGCATAAAGTCAATGTCTGATGAGAAGCCGTCGATATTTATCTCCTCCGTTTTGTCCTTCTGCGCGTAGCCGTTTTTTATGTCAAGTGCGAGGCCTTGCCCCATAGCCTTCGTGCAGTCATCCATCCATGCATATTCAAATCGTGATGCAAGGTCTGACTTGTCAAACTCCGTTTCTTCCTGATAGTATAACGCCGGCTTATGATTAAACTTGTCTGTTCTGCTTGTAAGGTCAAGCTGTATGTTTGGTTCATAGTGGCTGTAGCTCATACCTTTCATGAAATATGATATGTGCTCGATGCGGAATCTGTTCTGCTCGTCGATAAACCAGTAGCACTTGTAGCAGTCGCGCAGCATTTCCATAAGTTGTTTGAACTTAATTTCAGCCTTTTGCGCTGCTTGGTCATACTCGCTCTTAAGAATGTTAGTCTTCTGGGTCAAGTATATATCACAGTTGCCCAAGGGAGCCGCCGCGCCATCCGTGTTTTCTGCAAGATGCTCATACAAGAAAGTGCTGTACTCGGCTGTACGCTCATGCGTAACAGAAGGGTCTATTTTTGCGAGCAAGACTTTTATTACATCCGACAAGTGATAACTGTCTCGGAGCTTATATTCCTTATAGTATTTCTCGCAGAATACCTCCCATCCGTTGCTTGGGTATAGCGAATCTTCGAATGTAAGCCATATAGATGTGTTTGCCCATGCCTTTCTTGACACCGGATGGAAATATTGGTTTCTCGTCGTTATTGGTGGCCGAAAATAATAGAGCCCGTCAGTAGTTCCATACTGTGTTGGCTCTGTTGATACGTCGCTTGTATGATATATTTTCACCGGCGAATCCGGCTCATCAAAACCACGCAGGCCGATAACCCTTTTGTAGTTGTTCCTTGATACTGCAAAATCTTCCCGCGAAAGTTCATGCGTTTCATAGCC
>JAZLCB010000354.1:0-4972 GCA_045614005.1 Clostridia bacterium | reverse complement strand
AAGGCTATAGCGATACACACGGATATAACATAACCCTAACCATAGATCACAATCTTCAGGAAGCAGCTCACAAGGCTCTGGGATCATACAAAGGAAGTGTGGTTGCCTTAAACCCCAAAACGGGCGAAATACTTGCTATGGTAAGTAAACCCGACTTTGACCCGAGTACAGCTTCACTTGCAGAAAGCATACTAAACGCAAATGAAAAAGGTGACAAATCGCTTCTAAGGCGTGCAACGCTTGAAACATATCCTCCCGGTTCTACATTTAAGCTTATAGACGCTGCCGCAATGATAGAAAACAGAATGGACGACTTTACCTTTAATGACAAAGACAAGCTTACCGTAAAGGTAAAAAATTACGGTGAAGACGAAGGCAAATTCCTTGGAGAAACTAATCTTGAACAAGGTTTTATACATTCGAGCAACATCTATTTTTCGGAAGCAGGAATAAAGCTTGGTGGCAGCAAAATAATAAGCATGGCAAAAAGCTTTATGTTCGAAAGTGAAATTCCCTTAGGCAAACTCGGTGTGGCTAAATCCAAGCTTCCCGAAAGCGTAACTTCAAACGGCGACATAACCAATTTAAGCTTAGGTCAGGGCGATGTAAAGGCTACACCTCTTCACCTGGCACTTATTGCAAGTGCTATTGCAAACGACGGCACAATGATGACTCCATACATCATAGACAGCATATCGGGTCCTGCAGGCATAAAAACCTCGCCTGTAAAGCTTAAAAAGTGCATAAAGCCCTCTACTGCTTCGCAACTTAAAAAGCTTATGAGAAGCTGTGTAGAAAGCGGAACAGGCATAGGTGCATCAGTACCGGGAATAGAAGTATGCGGTAAGACGGGTACAAGCGAAGTAGATACAAAGAAGAATACTGCTCATGCACTTTTTGTAGGATTTGCTCCGTATGACAACCCCGAAATTGCAATATGTGTTGTTGCAGAAAACCTGCCCCACCAGAACACAGGCGGAAGCATCGCAGCGCCGATAGCAGGCAAAGTTTTAAATAAATATTTTGAATTAAACAAAGAATAAATCACCCCCTCGAAGTAAACATTATAAGAGGAGGTGATTTTTTTATGAATTTAAGAACAAGTGAAACCAAAATTAATCTTATGCGTGCCTTTGCAGGCGAAAGCATGGCACGAAACCGATACAACATGGCAACATCTGCGGCAAATACAGAGGGACACTATATAATAGGCAAAATATTCGAGTTTACCGCAAAACAAGAGCAGGCTCATGCAACCGTTTTCTACAACTTCCTTAAAGAAGAAAACGACACACACTTTGACATATGTGCCTCCTACCCTGTAAATGTGTACACCAAAACAGAGGACCTTCTTAAAGCAGCTGTACACAACGAATATGAGGAATACAACGATGCATACAAAAAATTCTCGCAGATTGCCAAGGAAGAGGGCTTTAATGAAATATCAAATGCCTTTAACATGATAGCAGAGATAGAAAGAATACATGCCGAGCGTTTTGAAGCCCTACTTACAAAACTAAACGACAACAAGCTCTACAAATGCGATACAAACGAAATATGGGTATGTACCAACTGTGGTCATGTGCACAAAGGGCCTACTGCACCTGTTGCCTGCCCTGTATGTTCACATGCGCAAGGCTACTTTATTTCGGACTGTTTTAAAGAAAAAACTACCATACTTTTATAATACCACGCAAGGAGGAACATATATGTCTAAAGGATTCTGGGGCGGTCTTGCCTGCGGTGCAATACTCGGCGCAGTAATGGGCATGATAGCTGATCCCATAAACGACAAACAGCACAAAAAGATGAAAATGTGTACAGGAAATCTTTTTAAAACCATTGGTACTGTGGTGGACGGTATCGTAGAGAATATGTAAAATGGGGATGTAAAATAAAGCGCAGACCGCTTATAGGCTTCGGCACTGAACTTTAACATTGTTAAATAAGACAGAACCGATTAAATTATGTGGAAATCTGCAGCTTTGCAGATTTCTCACATTTTTTAGCCTATAAGCTCTAAGCGAACTTCGCCTCTCGATGTGCCTTTGCACACCTTCGGGTTACCCTCGCAAGGCAAGCCTTACTCGGCTCAGTTCGCTCATTCTGCATCTTATTTTCCTATCCCCTCATTATCCAACAGGGTATAAATCAATTCTTACGAATTAATTTATACCCTGTTTTTTTGATTACTTTTCTTTTACAAGCGAGCTCTTTACTGCTCCGTATATCATAAATGCTCCGCCTATTACAACCGTAAGGGTCACAGGCTCGGTTACGCCATTTACATTTGGAATGAATGTAGCAAAGATAACTGCAAATATAGGCTCCATACCGCCAAGGATTGCCGCCTTTGCCGCAGAGAGCTTTGCGCTAGCCTTGGCAAGGAAATAAAAGGCAAGACCACCGGAGAAAATACCGCAATATAGTGTGCTCAAAAGTATGGGTGCGGTGTTTAGCCTTATAGGCTCTCCTACAAAAACCCATGCTACAAAAAGTGCTACAGCACCTGCAAACATATGTACAAAGCTTACTGCACCCTCATCGTACTTTTTGGTTAGGCGGTTTAAGTACACAAAGAAAAGTGCTGTGAGCACAGCTCCTATAAGTGTGAGAAAATCGCCGTAGTTGAGCGGATTCATACCAAAGGTAAATGCCTTGGGTATACTGAAATTCTTTGGTGTAAGAAAGGCGGAATTTACCGTTATCATACCCGATATGAAGAAGAAGCCTATTATTATGGATATAAGACCTATTATTACATTTCTTGCGGGTTTTTCCTTGAAAAACATATAACAGAAAATAGGAACAAATATAACATTTGTAGATGTGATAAAACTAGAATTTGCCGAAGTAGTATACTTGATTCCCTCCACCATGAAATAGTTGTAAACAGCCGCAATGATACCAAGTGCTATGCAATGAAGTACCATTTTGTAATCTATGCCCTTGAGCCTTCTAAAGTTGATTACGAAAAGTACCAACGAACCGATAGAAAACCTCAATAGGATTATTGCCACGGGGTCTAGTGCCGTGTTTGAAAAGCTTACAAGCGGAAACTGGAGTCCCCACATGAGTGCACAGCTAAGTGCAAGAAGCTCATACTTTAAATTTTTTATCATTCAACTATTACCTTATTTACCTTTCCGAATCCTGTACCGCCCTCTGGTGTGGTGTTGGGATAATCCTCGTTTATCTTCTGATGCTTTTCTTTTACAAGGGCGCTAGCGTCTGTTATCTTTACACCGTTAAAAGTGATGTTTTTAAGATGTACATCTTCTACCGTACAACATCTGTCCGCATCGAAGAGGTCGCCCCAATCCTCGGGGTCGTTTCCGTATTTCCATGTAGACGAAAGAGGGCCTACATTTACAAGACGCATACCTGTAGCATCAAACTTATCGAAATCGCTTGACACACGAACATTTTCAAAATGAATATTGGTGCAATCGGCAAGTATGTCAAATAGTCCGCAAACCTCTATACCGCCAAAGCCTCCGTCTTCCTTTACTTCGATATCAATATTATCAAAGTATATATTATCCATTTTGCCTACAGTTTCTGCCTTGTCAAAATCCTTGTCTTTATAAACAACTCGGCGACAATGGGGCTGATAGTACATCTTGTACACATAGAAACCGCTCATGTTTTCAAAAACACAGTCTCTGAGGTCGCAAGTTGCATATCTGCCGTTGGGATATATTTTGTCTCCTGTAAGGAGTCGGAATTCATTGTTTTTACCATGAACATTTTCTACATACATCTTTTCTATATCGCCATGGGACATACCGCAGTTGTACCAATCCCATGACAAAATGGCAACCATATCGTCGCCTAAGTTATCCCCTCTTAAATTGCGGGCAACGCCGTATTTTGCAGGACCGTCTACATGGTAGCCGTCTCTTAAGCAGTTGGTAAATAAGATATTGTCTACATAGAAGTTTTCACAGTTAGAAAACATAAGCGCATAGTTATTCATATCATCAAAATGCACATTTGTAACATTGATATAGCGAACATTTGAAAAGGCAAATGTTGCAGTAACACAGCAGCACCATTCCAAGGTCTTTTTGGTATTGCCGGGGTTCTTCCATATGCCGCCCTCTACGGTAATGTTTTCGTCGGGATTTGTAAGGGTAGCAGGCGCAAAATTACCCGGGAGAATATTACGATTTCGAAGCATATAGAGGTCTGTCTTTTCCTTAAGACGGATTATCTGCTTTTCATCAACTTTGAGATGCGTATCCGAATCCATAAATATGGAATTATCTGTTATTATTTCGTGACCCATATATGGTATGTACACATTTTTCTTTTCTTCAAGAGCTGTCTGAATTGCCTTTGTCCAGATGTTGTCATATACAAGGTGCTCATACTCTCTTACATCGGTAAACACAAGAGAGGATGTGTCTATTATTTTTACGGTTTCGAGTATATCTTTTTTGATTGCTTCTTTCATCATATATACCTCCGGATTTTATTTTCACATCTTTCGATTAATTTTATAAGAAACGCCAAAAATTGTCAATTCAATTTTTTACCACAAATCATATTAATATATTGCACTAATCTCAATATGAAAAGCAAAAACAACCCCAACCAAAATAAGCTTTGATTGGGGTTGTTTTGAAATACAGATTCATTAAATTTCCATTTGTTTTGCAAGAAACATAGATGCGGCACTTGCGAGCTTGAGCTCTACATCGGTCATTTTTTCCTTTTCTCCTGCACGCATTACCACCACGTTGCCGAGCACATCGCCCTCGGATATAATCGGCGATATAATACCCGCTGTATACTTTTCGTAGTGATCGGTTACAGGTATGGTTTTTGTTTCGGTACACACAAAGGCTGTCTTTTCTTCCATTACCCTTTCCATCTCGGCACTTACAGGCTTTTCGAAGAGGTCTCTCTTGGCAACTCCTGCTGTGGCTATGATAGAATCCTTGTCTGTAATACATATGGGATATCC
>JAZLCB010000353.1:0-4858 GCA_045614005.1 Clostridia bacterium | reverse complement strand
GTATCATTTGATAAGCTTGCAGAGTTTATAACATCTGCAAATCTCTCGTCGATAATAAATACCATGCAAAAAAAGGGCATTGTTACGGTGGAGGAGATTTCAAAAAAAGGAGTCAGCGATACTCTTAAAAAGCGTGTTTGTCTTGAGCTGGATTCCGAAGATATTGGTTCTCTTATAGACAATATGTCTGTCAAAGCGCCTGCGAGAGCAAGGTGTCTTGAAATACTGTCCGACGAGCGGGATATGTTTTTGTCCGAGCTTTTGGAGTATGCGCATACCTCAAAGGCAACTGTTGACTACTTGGAGAGTAAAGGATATGTAACCATATACGAAACCATAGAACGCGATGATATCCTTGATATTGATTATGAAAAGCAATATCCGAGACATACCCTTACCGAGGAACAGCAAGCGGTGTGCAAAAGAGTTCAGGCTTCTTTGGATAATGCCGAAAAGAAAACATTTCTGCTTCATGGAGTTACAGGCAGCGGTAAAACAGAAGTGTATCTGGAACTTATAGAAAAAACCGTCAGCCTTGGTAGAGAAGCAATTTTCCTTGTTCCTGAAATAAGCCTGACTCCGCAGATGGTATCTCAGGTTGTATCTCGATTCGGTGACAGAGTTGCTGTACTTCACAGTTCACTTACTCAGAAACAGCGCTATGAACAGTGGAAAAAAATCAAAGAAAACGAAGTTGATATAGTTATTGGAGCCAGAAGTGCTATTTTTGCACCATTTGAAAATCTTGGCCTCATAATCGTGGACGAAGAGCATGAGGGTACTTATATATCCGAATTCACGCCCAAGTATAATGCAATAGAAATTGCAAAATTCAGGGCAAGACAGTTCGATTGTGTTACACTTCTTGCAAGTGCAACTCCGCTTGTAGAGAGCACATTCCGAGCTCAAACAGGCAAATATGAATTGCTCACAATGAAAAACAGGGTCAATAATTCAGGACTCCCGGACACGGAAATTATCGATATGCGTGTGGAAATGGCAGAAGGTAATATGAGTATCTTCAGTAGACGACTTATCGAAGAAATATCACTTAATCTGGAAAACGGGCAACAGACGATACTTTTTTTAAACCGCAGAGGATTTTCGAGCTTTGTGTCGTGCAGAAGCTGCGGTTTTACGCCAAAGTGTCCTAATTGCAATGTATCTTTGACATATCACAAATCAATAAACAGACTTGTTTGTCACTATTGTGATTATGCCCATCCTGTATATACCACTTGCCCCGAATGCTCAAGTAAGTATATTAAGCATTTCGGCATAGGCACACAAAAGGTAGCCGAGGAGATTGCAGAGCTTTTTCCGAGTGCCAGGGTGACAAGAATGGATGCTGATACAACATCGGCAAGACTTAGTCACGAAACTCTTTTAAATTCCTTTAAAAACAGAGAGTCGGATATTCTTATTGGCACTCAGATGATTACAAAAGGGCTTGATTTTGAAAATGTAACTCTTGTAGGAATAATAGCGGCTGATATGAGTCTTAATGTAGATGATTATCGTGCAGGAGAGCGCACTTTTGATCTCATTACTCAGGTTACAGGCAGAGCCGGACGAGGCAAGTTAAAGGGAAGGGCGCTTATACAAACCTACAACCCCGAAAATGAAACTATCGTTACAGCCGCAAAGCAAGATTACGAATCATTTTATAGTGATGAAATAGAACTTAGAAAGCTTCTTATCTATCCGCCGTTTTGCGAGATAATTAACTTTGTTTTTACTTCTGAATCAAAAGATGTTTCAATGAAAACAGCAAAGATATTCAGAGAAAAACTTCAAAAGATTATATCGCCATCGGACGCTGTGCGCTATGGCGCGGGCGAAGCACCGCTGTTTAAACTTAGCGGAAGATTTAGATACAGATTTTTATTAAAGACAAGATATTCCATAGAATTATATAACAACATTGCCAAGGTTTACTCGGAATTAAACACAAAGAAAAATTCATCGCAGATATCCATAGATGTAAACCCTGCAAATTTATACTAGGAAAGGTGATAGTATGGCACTTAGAAACATAAGAAAATTGGGTGATGATATTTTAAGAAAAAAGTGTCGTCCCGTTGAAACCATTGACGAAAGAATCCTTACTCTTTTAGACGATATGGCAGAAACTATGTATAACGCGAACGGTGTAGGTCTTGCTGCACCTCAGATAGGCATTTTAAAGCGCATAGTTGTTATTGACATAGGCGAGGGATTGATTGAACTTATAAATCCTGAGATTGTCTCTGTTGAGGGTAATGTAAAGGATGTTGAAGGTTGCCTTAGTGTTCCCGGCAAATGCGGTTATGTTGTTCGCCCCGAGACAGTTACTGTATCGGCATTAGATAGAAACGGCGAAAAAATAGTTATTACCGGAAAAGGATTTCTTGCTAAAGCATTTTGTCACGAATTAGATCACCTTGATGGTATTGTGTTTGTTGACAAGGTTACAGAATATGTAGAATTGGAAGATTGATTATGAATATAATGTTTATGGGAACGCCTGAGTTTGCGTGCGTTTCGTTGAGAAAACTTTGTGAGTGCGGATATAAGGTAACAAGCGTTGTTACCACAGAGGATAAGCCACGCGGCCGCGGACACAAAATGACACATCCCGATGTGTATACTGCAGCTGAGGAGCTTGGTATATCAAACATATATCAGCCTGTTAATCTAAAAAAAGAGAACTTTGAAGAAATATTGTTAAAAGAAAAACCAGACCTTATTGCGGTTGTTGCATACGGTAAACTTTTGCCCAAGTATGTAATTGACTATCCCAAATTTGGTTGCATAAATGTGCATGGTTCACTTTTGCCTGCATATAGAGGCGCTGCACCTATGCAATGGGCACTTATAAACGGTGATAAAGAAACCGGCGTTACCACAATGTATATGGATACAGGACTCGATACGGGTGATATGCTTCTTAAAGCGGTACTTCCGCTTACCGACGATGACAACTTCGGAACCGTACACGACAAATTAGCGGTTTTGGGAGCAGATCTTCTTGTCGAAACAATAGAAAAGCTGGACACAATAGAAAGAGTCCCGCAGGGTGAAACAACCACAGAATACGCGGCAATGATTACCAAGGAAATGTGCGTTATAAACTGGAACGACGATGCATATACAATTTCTAACCTTATACGCGGTCTTACGCCTTTTCCCAAAGCTCTTTGTATCATGGATGAAAAGAGTTTAAAGGTTCTTAAGGCTAAGAAGATTTCCAATGTAACCGATCTGCCTTGTGGTACGATTGTTTGTGTAAATACAGACAGTTTTGATGTAGCATGCGGTGGCGGAACGGTACTCAGAATTTTTGAAATACAGCCCGAGGCAAAGAAGGCAATGCCGGTAAGCGAATACCTCAAGGGCAACACAATAGAGAAAAACACTGTTTTAAGAGGAAGATAATGAGCTTAAATCCCAGAAAAATTTCTGTCCAGATAATATATGATATTTTAAAAAAAGATTCCACACTTTCCCGGACACTTGCTATCGTGCGAAGAGAAAAAGATTTTGACACAACAGACAAACGATTTATTTCGGAGCTTGTTACAGGCACTGTAAGACATATGGAATATTTGGATTATGCAATTTCTTGTGCTTCTGATATTAAAACGCACAAAATTGCACCGTATGTAATGTGTGTACTGCGAACAGGCGCTTATCAGCTTCTGTTTATGGACAAAATCCCCGAAAGTGCGGCTGTGAATGAAAGTGTTAAAATAATCAAAAAGTCTTCAAATCATAGACTTTCGGGATTTGTAAATGCAGTTTTAAGAAAAATTGCTTCAAACGGAAGAAACATCAATTTACCTGAGGATGAATTCAAGTCAAATTGTATAAAGTATTCGTGTCCTGAGTGGATTGCAAAGCTCTGGAAAGATTCTCTGGGCGATGATTATGCCGATTTGCTGGCAGCTATGAACGAGAAACCCGATACTATACTGCGCGTGAATACGCTTAAAACAACGGCAGATAAACTTGTGGACATGCTCACTAAAGAGGGATGGGAGTGTCGAAAATACGCATCTCCGCTTTTCCCTGAAATAGACTATCTTGTTTCTGTATCAAAGATTACGGACTTGCAGGCATCGTCTGCTTATAAAAACGGACTTTTCTATGTACAGGATAGCGCAGGTGCATATGTAGCTGAAATATTAAATCCCAAGCCGGGAAGTGTTGTGTTTGATATGTGTGCTTCACCCGGCGGAAAAACAACACATCTTGCTGAAAAAATCAAAAACAAAGGTCAGGTATTTGCTTTTGATGTTTCGGAATCAAAGATATCTACCATAAACGAAAATGCAAAGCGCCTTGGCATAGATGTAATAAAAGCTTCTGTTTCGGATTCCACCAAGGTGTATAAAGAATATTTTGGTAAAGCAGATTATCTTTTGGTTGATGCTCCTTGCTCGGGACTTGGAATTATAAGAAAAAAACCCGACATAAAGTATTTAAGAAAACCACAGGATGTAGGACAATTATCGGATATAAGTCTTAGTATACTTAATTCTTGCGCGGATTATCTTAAATCCGGCGGAGACATGGTGTTTTCCACATGTACAACTTCATATGAGGAAAACGAAGCAGTATTGTTTGAATTTTTAGAAAATCATCCCGGTTTTCATCTTAAGAAAATAAATTGCACTAAAGAAAATAAAGGATATATGACACTATATCCACATTGTGATGATTGTGATGGATTTTTTATAAGTCTTTTGACAAAGGAATAAAAAATGGTTAATTTAAAGGATTTTACATTTGAAGAATTAAAAGCTTTCCTTGTTTCGTTGGGCGAAAAGCCTTTCAGAGCCAAGCAGATTTTCTCGTGGCTTCATAAGGGAGTTGA
>JAZLCB010000352.1:0-5636 GCA_045614005.1 Clostridia bacterium | reverse complement strand
ATTTTCTTTTACATATTTTATTATATCTGTGATATAGGGTTCGTAGGTATCTGCAAGACCCGAGCTTCCCGATGCCTGCTGAAGAACGAATATATCCCATTCTTCATCCTTGATACCATCTATACCGATGCTTTCCTTGGTTATAACCCACTTGCCCGAAGTGTTCTTGTAATACTTGTATTCGGCAACATTGCCGGTAAGGTTGTTGTAGTGCTTTTCGAGTGAGCAACCGCCTATGTAGAGAATAGCGAGTGTTACATCGGTGTAGCCGTACTCATCGAGCATACCGTAGAGGTACTCCATGGAGTCTAAGCTGAAGCTGTTACCGAGCGAAAGAATCTTTAAGCTCTTGCCTGTCTTTCTGTAGAGTCTGCGTGCTATTGTAACAGCCTGTGTTCTTGTTGCGGTTTTTTCGGGTGCAAAGGTATCGGCATCTATACCGTTTACTATGCCAAGCTCGTATGCACTTGCCACATAATCCTTTGCCCAATCGGAGATTTCGCTTGCATCTGTAAATGCGCTTACATCCCCTGCGGGAACTTCTTCACTTATATATGACTTGTATGCGCGTACAACAAACGAAGTCATTTCTTCTCTTGTTATATTTGCATCAAGGTCAAGATTTGCATCGTTCCAAATTACGGGGTCTATTACCTCGGTAATATCAAAACCTGCAGCGGTGTATGTTGCTTCGTCCTTACCTACGCTTCTTAAAACAAGTGCAAGAAATTCTGCTCTTGTTACAGGTCTTTCGGGAGCAAATTCTATGTCGCTTACACCGTTTACTATGCCCTTTGCGGTCATGTAGTCGATGTCGAGCTTTGCCCAATGTTCGGTAATGTCGGCAAATGCCTTTGCTTCATCGGCATTTGCTATGGTCATTGTGCTAAAAAGTGATAAACAGAGCACAAGTGCCATAAATAAAGATAATATCTTTTTCATTTTTCTCCTCCATATTTTAATTTGAAATATGATAGTATAATTTTATCAAATAATATCTTAATTTGTCAAGCAATCTACAAGCGAGCCTTAAATGCCCTGATGGAATTTAAAACCGCAATAACCATTACTCCCACATCGGCAAATATACCAAGCCACATATCGGCAAATCCCATTGCAACAAGTGCAAGACAAATGAACTTAACCGCGATGGAAAATATGATGTTTTCCTTTACTATTTTCATACATTTACGAGCGTACTTTATGGCTCTTGCTATCTTGCGGGGGTCATCGTCCATAATTACAACATCGGCTACCTCTATAGCGGCATCCGAGCCGAGCGAGCCCATTGCAATGCCGACATCGGCACGGGCAAGCACGGGGGCATCGTTTACTCCGTCACCTGCAAAGGCGGTAGCACCGTAGGTTTTGTCTATTATTCCCTCGAGCACACTTACCTTATCTGCAGGAAGAAGTTCTGAGTAGAGCTGATCTATGCCAAGAGATTTTGCAACATTTTCTGCGGTACTTAATCTGTCGCCTGTGAGCATTGCGGTTTGTATGCCAAGCTTACCTATGGAAGAAATTGCTTCACGGCTACTGTCTTTTATAACATCGGATATCACTATTGTACCAAGATACCTGCCCTCGGCAGAAACATACACAATAGTGCCGTCATCGGTACATTCGGGATAGTCTATCATCATAGACTTCATAAGTCTGCCACTTCCTACGGAAACGGAAATTCCGTCTACGGTAGCGGTAACTCCCTCGCCTCTTGTTTCGTCTACATCGGAAATACGCTTGAGGTCGGTCTCTCCGCTATAAAGAGCGCATATGCTACGCGCTATGGGGTGCGAAACAACACACTCCGCCATGGCAGCAAGTTCTATTAGGCGCTCCTTATCTTCCTCGCGACAAATGATTTTATTTACCTTAAATGATCCCTCGGTGAGTGTGCCTGTTTTGTCAAATGCCACACTTCTTACATCCGAAAGCACCTCGAGGAAGTTAGAACCCTTAACAAGTATTCCCTCTCGGCTAAGACCGCCTATGCACGCAAAAAAGCTCAGCGGTATGCTTATAACGAGTGCGCAAGGACAGCTTATTACAAGGAAAGTAAGTGCTCTGTATATCCACTGTGCCAGAGTGAATTCGCCCGATTTTATAAGCATAAATACAGGCGGAACTATTGCAAGGCAAAGTGCACATATGCATACAAAGGGTGTGTACACCTTTGCAAATTTTGAAATAAATCTTTCGCTCTGCGACTTACGGGAGGTTGCATTTTCCACAAGTTCGAGTATTTTGGAAACTGTGGAATCGCCGAATTTCTTTGTGGTGCGTATTTTTAAAATACCGTTTAAGTTAATGCATCCGCTAAGAACCTCGCTACCTACCTTTACACTTACAGGAACACTCTCTCCTGTGAGACTGCTTGTATCTAATGTAGAATCGCCCTCTGCTACGATACCGTCTATTGCTACACGCTCACCGGGCTGCACTGTTATGACAGTACCCACCTCCACCTCATAGGGAGATACGCGGGTAAGAACTCCGTCCACTTCTATATTGGCATAGTCGGGGCGTATGTTCATAAGAGAGGATATGTTTTTGCGGCTTCGGTGTACGGCACAGCTCTGAAAAAGCTCGCCCGTCTGGTAGAAAAGCATTACGGCAACAGCCTCGTTGTAATCTCCGCTACCCGAATATATACTGAGCGCAAAAGCACCTACGGTAGCTATTGCCATGAGGAAGTTTTCGTCCATGATTCTGCCGTTTACTATTCCGCGAAAAGCCTTGCGGAGTATGTCGTAGCCTATTACAAGATACACCGCCAAAAAGGCTGTAAGCTTAGGCACATAGGAAAGCTCAAATAAATTCAGTACAACAGTAAGTACAAAGCTTATTAATATTCGTACAAGTACTTTTTTCTGCTTTTTTGTCATAATATCACTCTATTTCAAAGTCGGGTTCTACCTTGCGACAGGTTTTGTATATTTCCTTTAAAACCTTTTTTTCGTCGACACCGTCTTTGTAGTCTACTTCCATCTTCTGCATCATAAAGTTGATGCTTACATTATTAACGCCCTCTACCTTTTTTGCTGCTTCTTCGCAAAGATTGGCACAGTTGGCGCAATCAACTTCGATTTTGTATGTTTTTAACATAAATAACACTCCTTTTATTTTTTACGATTAAACACTTGTTTAATCGTTAATTATAAGGTACAATAAATATATATCAAAGTCAATCCTGAATACTTAGTATATACCAAAAGGAACAAACTTGTTTCCAAACGGACAAAAAGGGAGAAAACACATGAAAGAATTAAAACTTCCGCACGACCACGGAACACACAATACACACCTTCACAAAGCACTCGAAAACAAGGATAAATTCACCTCATCGGCAGAGGTATTTAAAATACTCGGCGATGCCACAAGAATGCAGATGTTCTGGATTTTGTGTCACAACGAAGAGTGTGTTATAAACCTTTCGTATCTTCTGGATATATCGAGTCCTGCGGTGTCGCACCACTTAAAGCTACTCAAAGAGGCAAACCTTGTGGTAAGCCACCGACACGGCAAGGAAGTATACTACAAAGCGGCAGACACGGAGCTTTGCCGACTTTTGCACCTTACCACAGAACAGCTCATGGATATAGCCTGCCCCGAAAATGCAAACCCCGAGGGCATATCCAATATTCATACAATCCACTCCGTGCACGACTTTCTTATGCAAAACTTGGGCAAGCGAATAACGATAGACGAACTATCCAAAAAGTTCCATATAAATCCAACAACACTAAAGAAAACCTTTAAGGAAGAATACAAGGCTACCATAGCCGCCCACATGAAAATGCACCGCATGGAAGAAGCTGTGAAACTACTCACAAACACAAACAAAAGCATAGGACAAATAGCTAAGGAAGTTGGCTACGAAAGCCAGAGTAAATTTACTACTGCGTTTAAAAACATGTATGGTATATCACCGATGGAATATAAAAAGCAGAAACGATAATCCGTTTCTGCTTTTGTTATTTGCAATTTTTCTTTGAACATTGCTTTGCGTGCGGACATCCTATACATTTGTCTCCACGCTTTTTTGCCCTGTAGATATAGGATATTGCACCGCCTATCACAGCTATAAGCACTATAGAAATAATAATATCTGTAATCATACTGTTCACGCTGTTCACGCCTTTTCTCTTCTGTTACGATAGGATAAGTACACACATATAAGTGCAAATACCGCTATGGCAACAATACCTGCCACAAAGCCCTTTGCCACAGCACCTGTTGTAATGACAGAGCCTACCTGATATGTAACAAAGCCTACGGTAAAGCCTACAGCTAACTGCAGAGCTATACCTGCAAAGAGCCATTTTCCGCTTTTTAATTCGGAACGCATTGCACCTATTGCCGCAAAACACGGAGGAGTAAAGAGGTTGAACATCATGTAGCTGAGTGCCGCAACGGGAACAAGATTCATCTTCTCCGCTACAAGTGCGCCCTCGCCCACAAGCTCAAGGTCGCCGTTTATAACTGCCGAAAGTCCAAAGAGAGTAGCTATTGTTCCTACAACATTTTCCTTGGCTATAAAGCCTGTAACGGCAGAGGCAACAAGCCTCCACGATGCAACACCTATTACGGGGATAAGTATCCAGTCGACAGGTCTGCATACCCACGCAAGGATTGAGTTTGAGCCATCGGAAGCGGCTTCCTTAAATCCCATGGTAAACGAACCCATAAGGTTAATTGCAACATTGCATACAAGTATGATTGTACCTGCCTTTACTATATACGACCAACCACGGCTGCACATGGATTTAACCGCACGCCAGAGGCTGGGTATCTTGTATTCGGGAAGCTCTATAATAAAGAAAGAACGCTTTGCATTGACCGCTGTTATTTTATTTATAAGAAGTGCACACAAAAGTATAATTACTATTCCCACAAAGTACATTGCCGTGCCTATCCACGAATTACCCGGGAAGAAAGCACCTACAAAAAGCGAAATAACAGGAAGCTTGGCTCCGCACGGCATAAATGGAGCAATCATTGCCGTTGCTCTGCGCTCTCTCTCGTTTTTGATGGTACGGCATGCCATAACACCGGGGATGGCACAGCCTGTGCCTATGACAAACGGAATTACCGATTTGCCTGAAAGACCTACTTTTTTGAATATGGGATCAAGCACAACCGTAGCGCGCGCCATGTATCCGCAGTCTTCCAGAAGTGCAATCATAAAGTACATTATCATTACAAGAGGAAGGAAGCTCACAACCGCTCCCACACCGTCTATAATGGCGCCGGAAACGAGCGAAGTAAGAAACGCACTGCTTGCGCCTGACATCCAGCCCTCAACAACACCGCCAAAGGCTTCTATCCAGCCTACAAGTATATCCGAAACCATAGGTCCGAGCCACGCCTGCGATACCCAGAAAACAAACCACATAACAACTGCAAATATAGGAATTCCGAGCCATTTGTTTGTAAGAACGGCATCTATTGTATCCTGATAGTTTCTGTCTTTGGTAAGGCTTTTGCGGGTTTCTGCCTCGTCTACAAGCTTGTTTACAAATTCAAATCTCTTTCGGTCTGCCTCTTCTACCGCTTTTTTGCTGCTTAAGTCCACATTGCCCTGTACATAGGGTGCAACCTGCTTTTTGCCCGAAATTGAGCGGGCGCAGTCT
>JAZLCB010000351.1:0-1541 GCA_045614005.1 Clostridia bacterium | reverse complement strand
TCTGCATCAGCAGAAAGAGTAGTTTTACCAGTGCCGGAAAGTCCAAAGAAAACAGTACTATCTCCAAGCTCATTAATGTTTGCAGAACAATGCATGGGAAGAACGCCCATCTTAGGAAGGATGTAGTTCATAACAGAGAACACACTCTTTTTAATTTCACCAGAATAATAAGTACCAACAATAATTACTTCATGAGTTTCATAGTTAATTACAATGGCTGCTTCACTATTAGTTCCATCTATTTTAGGATCACATTTAAATCCAGGTGCAGCATAAATAACATAATTAGGAACAAACTCTTCTAAATCTTCTGCTTCTGGTCTAAGCAAAAGCTGATGAATAAACAAGTTTTGATATGCCATTTCATTAACAACTCTGATTCTCTGAGTGTATTTACGATCAGCACCTGCAAATCCATCAAAGACATAAAGCTTTTTGTTTTCCAAATATGTCAACACCTTCGATTTTAATTTATCGAAAGTTTCGACATCCATTGGAACATTAATTTTGCCCCATGCAATTTCATTGTGTACAGCAGGCGAATCGACGATAAATTTATCATCAGGGCTTCTACCCGTATATTTACCTGTAGTTACAACAAATGCACCAGTGTCAGAAAGTGTACCTTCGTGATTTTTAATAGCTTCCTTTACAAGAAACGGAATGGAAGGGTTGCGAACAATCTCGCCTTGGCCACGAATGCCAAGTTCAAAGGGTTTGATATTTTTCAACTATTTTATCCTCCTGGTTGTTTTTTATTATTATATTATTTTATATTTTGTATTAATTATATACAAATATCGTGCGAGCACATTTCTTATCAGTTCATGAAAATAGCACTATAATAAAAATATAAACAAAAAGAAAAAAAGGAGTTTTTTATGAAAAACACATATAAGATTTTAGCACTTTTAATGGTGCTTATTATGATCATTAGTATGTTTGTTGCATGTGGTGATAAGAACGATGACACACCCGTTACTCCCCCTGCAAATACAGAAGAAGAAACCAATAACGATCCGTCTGGATTTCTTAATGGTTCGCTCGGTCTACCCGAAGGTGAAAAAATGCAGATCCCACCATCAAGCGGAACATATTATACTGGAATTATAAGTCTTGGAACATATTCAACATATACATTCTCTGGAAATGAATATGAATTCAATTATTATAAGTTCGGCAAACTTGACATTACTTCTTGTCATAAAGGTACGTTTACAGTATCAAATGGTAACCTTGTTTTAACTGTAATGACAACAGATCCTGAGGCTGGTACTACAAATGTTGTTGAAACAAAAACTTTTGAGTATGGCCGATACGCAGACGGTAGATTGCAAATTGGAGCATCCATTTTCACTAAAATGGAAGAGAAAACAAACTAATACAAATAACCTCGCATTTTATGCGAGGTTATTTTTTTATCTTTTATTTTTTGTTTTTGTAGTAGTTGATGTTTTCTTTTTGTTTTCCGCCGGTTTGGTTTCTGACTTTTTTGTGGAAACCGACTTTGTTTTAGAAGTGTCTTTTGTTGTAGTCTTTTT
>JAZLCB010000350.1:0-2796 GCA_045614005.1 Clostridia bacterium | reverse complement strand
ACATATGTTGCCACATTTACAAAATCAGACACCGCAGGTATTACAATAACAAAAGAACAAATTGAAGCAGGCGACAAAGGTCGCACCACCATAGATCGCGATGTAAACAGCAACCGCGGTCGAAATGTGGCAGACCTCTATACCAATGTAAATTACAAAGGCTACAAAAGGCTTAATAAAGGCGAAGAATTTCAGCTTGTTGCTGTCCGCAACTATCGCGGTGTCAATGCCGACTGGCTCATGAATGCAAATTACTATTATGCAGAGCCCGAATTCCATTATACTGTAGTAAACGAAGAGGGCATAGAAGATAACAGCGTAATCACAATAGACAAAAACGGCAAGATTACTGCCGTGGGCGAAGGCACAGCTATAGTAATGATTACTTATGATGCCATGACATTAAATCACGAAGCCGCACTTTCGGAGGGCGCTATTGGTGACTATCCCTCCACACCCAACGATTTCTACGGTGCTGTCTGGCCGGAGAATACAGGTGTGTTTGTGGTTGGTGTAGGCTATGAAGATAGCGGAATTAATACAGGCATGACCATAAATCATGACAAGGCTACATCGCAGAAGGCTTCGGGCAAGTATATAGATGCCGAACTTGATATTATATACTTTATTGGTGATACCGGCGAGTACACCTTTACTCCGCAGACAGAGGGCGTGAGCGTGTGGGTTGCAAATCCGAGTGTTACAGATTCAATGAGCTTTACCGGATTTGAAGAGATCCTGCCAAATGATGATTCAAGCGTAACCATTCCGCTTAAGACAGGACGAAACATAGTAAAGCTTGTTTTGGACGGCAAGGCAGAGTATCAGGTTATTACCGCTAAGGGAGTTAATGTTACTGTTAACGGAAGTCCGCTTGAAAGCGCAACCGTATCTCCCGGTCAAAAGGTAAAGATTGAGTTTGACAATCTTTTTGCCCCTGCAGCTCGTATGGCAATATACAATACCTCTGCTGCCGTTGTTTATTCTGAGGTCAGCGGTTATGACGGCAAGATGGCAGGTAATATCCGTTCGAGTATGGGCGAATATACATTTTCTTCCAATCCTGCAAAACGTACTGTGGAAAACTTAATTTCCGCAAGTGCTGATGGTTCGGGTTATTCCAACAGTCAGGTTACAAGCGAGGGTGAGCTTATTGTACCCGAAGATTTTGTGGGCACACACTTTACCCTTGCGGGAGGAAGCTTTAATATCGGCGGATTTATGCCCTATCTTCTTGGCTCGCATTACGAAAAACTCGGCATTATACCGCCAAATAATGTAAGTAGTGACAACATAAATTGTTACCTCGGAATAATGCCCGATATATCCATACCCGTTGGCAATGTTACAGGCATTGAGGTCAGCGCACCTGCAAGGACCGTGTACAATATAGGAGATGTATTCGATCCCTACGGCATGGAAGTAACAGTTAAGTTCGAAATGGCAGACGGAAGCACTCCGAGCCTGGTTGTAACAGATTACAGCTATGACAAAGAGGCATTTACACAAGCAGGCGAAAAGAATATAACCATATCCTACGGCGGTATGAGTGCCGAAGTTACGGTTACCGTTACCGATGTGGTTTTGGACAAACTGGAAGTAAAGACACCACCTGCAAAGACCTTGTATTATATAGGTGACGAATTCGACCCCGCGCAAATGGTAATAAATGCTGTTTACAGCGACAACAGCTGTAACGAAATCAAAAACTACACATATGCACCGCACACAATTTCAAGGGATACAAAATCCATTACCGTTACATACGGAAACAGCAGTGTGGAAGTTCCTGTTACCGTAAGCCTTGTAGAACGAATCGAAATAACAAAAAATCCCACCAAGACCACTTACACTTCGGGAGAATATTTTGATAGCGAAGGAATGGAAGTAACTGCTTACTACAGCGATGGTTCGAGCTGTATAACCGAAAGCTACGATTGGAATCCTCGTGGCAAACTCTCTGTTTCGGACGAGGTTATTACCGTGTTCTATACAGGAAACGAGGGCGTAGAAGAGGATATAGAAGCCACACTTGAGATTACAGTAAAAAAGAAGCAAAGTGAAGACGGCGGAACAAGCGGTGGCGGAAGCACATCGGAAAAGTACGATTCCATAAGGGTGTACATGACATTTGTAAACCGTGGTAATATCGTGGTACAAAACGAAAGAATCACAGTATACGATAAAGACGGCGACGGCAAGTATTGTCTTGGAGATGCGTTCCGCGCACTTCACCGTGAGCGTTATTACGGCGGAGAAGCCGGTTATAAGGAAGTTTCGGGCAACGGAGTTGAAGGCTGGGTATCCAAGTTCTGGGGTTCAACCGATTCTACATTTACATATGCCATAAACTACAGCTGGGCAAAATCCACAAATGATTCTATTGAAGACGGTGATACAATATCTGCCATAAACGGTCTTGACGATGTGTTCTACTCCGATTTGTATACATGGTTTGACAAAACCACCTATTCCGCAAAGCCGGGCGAAGAGGTAGAATTTGATGTAAACGGCTTAAATCTTATGGCAAGCAGCAGCTCATATGATGCTCTTCATGCTCCCTTTGGTGCAACCGTTAGTGTATATGATAAAACAGGCAAAGAAATAAAGGATATGTCAACAGTTGTAGCAAAAGACGGAAGCTTTACCCTCTGTTTTGAAAACGCGGGCACATACACCGTAAAGGTAAGCGGTAATGCCAAGTGGGGTAGCTACAGCGATGCTCCCGTTGCACCGTCTACCTGCAAAGTGAGTGTAAGCACAGGAAGTACAGCTTCATCGGGCAAAAAGAACACA
>JAZLCB010000349.1:0-3487 GCA_045614005.1 Clostridia bacterium | reverse complement strand
CGAAACTGCTGATGCAGTAAATTTTCCGCCAACTTCAATATTTTTCATATTTCTTATTCCCTCTCTTCAAGCGACCATCCGTGATCACCATGATAAATCATCTGTCTTGTCATTCCACCGTCGATACAGATGTTTTCGCCTGTAATAAATCCCGACATATCAGAGCAAAGATACAGTACCATATTTGCAATATCAAGCGGATTGCCGACTCTACCTGCAGGTTGTTGTGTGGCATCAGGACCGCTATACTCTGCATATGATGTATCAATCCATCCGGGCGATATGGAATTAACTCTTACCCTGCCTGCAAAGCTCAGCGCAAGTGCATGTGTAAGCGCAGAAATTCCGCCCTTTGCGGCAGTATAACTTTCGGTCTGTGGTTGGCTCATTCTATCCCTTGAGGACGATATATTTACAATGCTTGCACCCTTTCCAAAATGATTTGCAAAAAGTTTAGATAGATAAAACGGTGCAGTAACACCTACCTTGAGTGCATATTCAAAATCTTCGTAGCTACCCTCTTCTATTCCGCACATTTTGGGTGCAGCATTATTGATAAGAAAATCTACTTTGCCGAAATCTTTTACTACCTTATCTGCAAAGCTCTTCAAGGTGTTTTTGTCTGCAAGGTCGCCTACAAAATAGTCGTTTTCTTTAATATCTATGATAGCAACATTTGCACCGCATTTTTTAAACTCTTCGCAGATACATTTTCCTATGCCTTGTGCACCGCCTGTAACAACGGCTGTCTTGCCTTTAAAATCAAACATAGAATTACTCCTTTAAATGCATTTTTTAACCCAGTTAAATAAAGCTTCAGACATGGTTTCAAAATTAACTTTTTCACCGGTTTTAAGCTTTAAAAATGTGTCGATAATTATTTTTTCGTCGTATGAAACAACTTCCGATAAATCCTTTTGATAAGTTATGTACTTGCCTGTTTTCTTAAAAGCTATTGCCTGAATAACAAAAGATGCAGATTTGTATAAACCTTTTAAAATTTCTTCGCTTTTGTCAAAAAGCATATTATGAACACAGCCATGATAGATATTGCACGCGCCTACCTTGATTGCTCTGTCTACCGTTTCGTCGTCAATTAGTGGCAAAAGCTCATCGAGGCTTCCTATTATCGGCTTGGTGTCATAATAAAACTGAAAAAGGTCGGAAGACTCCCAATTTAACACTTCGTTTTTTCCTGAAAGAAAGCCACAAATCAAATCTCTGTGGTTAAGTCCGTTTAGCATATTGTTGTAACCTGCGATGTCCGAAGCAGATAGCTTATCAAGTATAACAACCACATCAATATCACTGTTTTCGGTTGCTTCGTCGCGAGCGTAACTGCCTTGCAAACCAACAAACCATACACGATCTCCAAAACATTTATTTAATGCTGTCAAAAAATCATCTATCCAAATCTTAATATCAATCATTGGTTTTATCCTTCTTAAAAATATAATATCTATCTGTATTATATACAACGCGTATGGACATGTCAATTTGTTTCACTAAGTAACTTTTTTAAAATACATACTATTTAAACATTGATTTTGTATGTAATTTACGGTATTATATATAAGTTATATATTTAATTCGTAGATAAAAGGTGTAAAACCCTTAAAATAAGGAGATGTAGACAAATATGAAATTAGGTATAGTCGTTCATGCACCTGTTTCATATATTTCTATAAATCCTTATAAATTTCTATAAATGGCTATATACAAAGGATTATCACATGAGCTGAATTCTATATATTTCCGCATAACACTATATATTTCATAAAAAATTGGTGTCAGAAATGGTGTCAGGCATAATTTGATAAAAGAGTTTGACACACAACTTAAAAACACCTGACATTATTTAAAAGGACAATGGATTTAATCCATTGTCCTTTTGTGTTTTATTTATTTGTTTGTTTCGATAAATCTCTGAAGAATAGCCGCAATTTCTGCTCTTGTTGCATTATCTTTCGGATTAAGTGTTGTAGCTGACTTACCATTCATAATTCCTGTGCCAACAGCCCAATTCATAGCTGAAACTGCAAATTCAGAAATTTCATCAGCATCTGTAAAGTGAAGATTTTCTTCTAATGTTACAGCATCCATACCCTTGTACTGTGCGTATCTGAACATAATAGTTGCTATCTGTTCACGAGTAATGTTTGCATCAGGAGCAAACTCTGTATCATTAACACCGTTTACGATGCCATTCTGTTTTGCCCAAATAACAGCATTTGCACACCATGAACCCATATCAACATCAGCAAAAGGAATGCTCTTGTTTACAGCAGGTTCTCCTGCGTTACGATAAAGAACAGTAACAAGCATTGCTCTTGTAAGAGTATCATTAGGAGCAAATTTATCTTCCGCAACACCATTCATAAGTTTGTTTTCAACTACATACTGAACATTTGCATAGAACCAATCATTTTTCTTAACGTCTGTGAATGTAATTGTTGTGTCAGGTTCGTCTACAACAGGTTCTTTTTCGATTTCTGTCCACTTAGCATAAAGGGTGAAGTTCTTTGTAACCTTTGCTGTGAAGTCATAAGCAGTTGTAAGTTCCTTATCTGTGTACCATCCGTCAAATGTGTAACCGTCCTTTGTAGGAGCTGTCGGTTCTGCAAGTTTTGCATTTCTTGTAACGGTTTTATTTGCAACAGAGGCTCCGCCGTTTGTTTCAAACTTAATCGTGAACTTGCTTACGCTGCTTCCGCCGGTGCTGCCGCCGCCTGCATATGTCCATTTAGCGTAGAGGGTGGTATTTGCGACTACCGCGTCATTTTCAAAATCCCAGGCGTTTTCGCAGCCTGCTTCCTTATACCAACCGCCAAAGGTATATCTGTCTGTGGTGGGTGCTGTGGGAGCGGAAATCTTGCTTCCCTCGACTACATCGGAAAGAGCATCCGGAGCGATACCGTGTCCGTTTGCATTAAAGGTAACTGTGTATTTTCCGAGAATTCCCTGAGTGATAACCAGCTCGTTTTTAGTGAAATACTCGCGGTCTGCAATATCTTTTGCATATGTTTTTACAGTGGTGTTTTTTTCGTCTCCGAATATATTATCGCCGTCAGCTTTAGCTGTGAAATAATCATATCCGCTCTTTGGCATAATTTTTACAGCATCTTTATGACTCGGAGATACATACAAAAGATCGATCTTTCCTTTTTTAATAGAGCCGCTGCCTGTGATTGTAAGGCTGCCCGTGAAATTATGATCTGCGCATATAGGCTGGTCATATTCCGTGGCGGGGTCAAGCGTGTTATCGTTTAGGTCGAGAATGAAATTGCCGTCATTGTTGTTGATATATATTCTGCCGAGAATATTCGAGGTAAGCTTGATTACAATCGCATCGCCGCTTTCGCTGACATCTGCATATCCGCTGAAAACATCACGAACATCATCGATATCATCGATGAGGATGCGCAAATCGGCGTATATGATCTGCGGAGGGTTCTCTGTCCATTTAGCGTAGAGGGTGGTGTTTGCG
>JAZLCB010000348.1:0-7291 GCA_045614005.1 Clostridia bacterium | reverse complement strand
TGTAGCTCAGGAATTCTCCAACGATGCAGCTCACAAGACTGTAGGCAGAGGCGAAATCGAAGCCGGTTGGGAAGGTCTTGACATCGGCGAAAAGACTATCGCTCTTTATGTAGACGCTATAAAGGATGCTAAGACTGTTGTTTGGAACGGACCCATGGGCGTATTTGAAATGCCTACATTTGCTAAGGGTACTAACGCTATAGCACAGGCTCTCTCCGAAATAGACGCTACAACAATCATCGGTGGCGGTGACAGCGTTGCTGCTGTAAATCAGGCAGGTCTTGGCGACAAGATGAGCCACATCTCCACAGGTGGCGGTGCTTCCCTCGAATTCCTTGAAGGCAAGGATCTCCCCGGCATCGTAGCTCTTAACGATAAATAAAAATTAATCATATTCATTCGGGGGAGAAGTTCTCCCCCGTTTGTTGTGAATATAACCATGAACTCTACACAAGAAAGGAATTTAATATCATGAGACAGACAGTAGTTGCAGGAAACTGGAAAATGAACAAAACCCCCGCCGAGACAACTGAGCTTATAAATGAACTTAAGCCCCTCGTAGCAGGTAGTGCAAATAAGTGCATCGTATGTGTACCCTACACAAACCTTGCAAACGCTCTCGAAGCTACTAAGGGTAGCAACATCGAAGTTGGCGCACAGAACATGTACTTTGAAGAAAGCGGTGCTTACACAGGCGAAATCGCTCCTTCCATGCTTACAGAAATGGGCGTTAAGTATGTAATAATCGGTCACTCTGAAAGAAGACAGTACTTCAACGAAACAGACGAAACTGTAAACAAGAAAGTTATAAAGGCATTTGAGCACAACCTTATTCCTATAATCTGTGTTGGCGAATCCTTAGAGCAGAGAGAACAGGGTATCACATTTGAACTCGTTGCTCTTCAGACAAAGATTGCTCTTCTCGGTCTTACTGAAGAACAGGTTAAGAAGTGCATAATCGCATACGAACCCATCTGGGCTATCGGCACAGGCAAAACTGCTACAAGCGAACAGGCTGAAGAAGTTTGTGCAAAAATCAGAGAAACAGTTGCTTCCGTATACGGTGCAGCTGCAGCTGAAGAAATCATCATTCAGTACGGCGGTAGCGTTAATGCTTCCAACTCCAAAGAGCTCTTCGGCAAAGAAAACATCGATGGCGGTCTTGTAGGCGGTGCAAGCCTTAAGGCAAATGACTTCTCTGTAATAGTAAACAGCTAATTGCAAATTTAAGGCATACGGAGTCTGTCTCCGTGTGCCTTAAACATAGAAAGGATGAAAATAATGAGTAAAAGACCTGTAGTTTTAGCTATACTTGACGGCTACGGCCTTAGCGACATAAAAGAGGGTAACGCAGTTTATACTGCTTCTACTCCCAACCTTGACAGACTCAAGGCAGCATACCCTACTTCAAACATAAGTGCAAGCGGTATGGATGTTGGTCTTCCCGACGGACAGATGGGTAACTCCGAAGTTGGCCATACCAACATCGGTGCAGGCAGAATAGTATATCAGGAACTTACAAGAATAACAAAGTCTATATCCGACGGCGATTTCTACGAAAACGAAGAATTTGTTGCTGCTTGCAAAAACTGCAAAGACAACGATTCCTCACTTCATGTTATGGGTCTTCTGTCCGATGGCGGTGTGCACTCCCATATAGGTCACATCACCGCACTTGCAGAACTTGCAAAAAGACATGGCCTTACTAAGGTATATTTCCACTGCTTCTTAGACGGCAGAGATGTATCCCCTACAAGCGGTGCTGACTTTATAAAGGACCTCTATACCGAACTTGGTAAGATAGGCGTAGGTCAGATTGCAACTGTATCAGGAAGATACTATGCAATGGACAGAGATAACAGATGGGAAAGAGTTGTAAAAGCATATGATGCTATGGTAAAGGGTATCGGTCAGGAATGCACATGCCCCTACGATGCAGTTAAGGCTTCGTACGATAACGATGTTACCGACGAATTCGTAATTCCTACTGTGGTAGTAAGAGATGGCAAGCCCACAGCTACAATCAGCGAAAACGACAGTATCATATTTGCAAACTTCCGTCCCGACAGAGCGAGAGAAATTACAAGAACACTCGTAGATCCCGAATTTGACGGTTTCCAGAGAGAATTCTTTAACACATACTATGTAACCATGACACAGTATGATGCAAGCATGCCCAATGTGCATGTAGCATTCAGACCTCAGACACTTGTGAACACTTTGGGCGAATATGTATCCTCCAAGGGATTAAAGCAGCTCAGAATAGCCGAAACAGAAAAGTACGCTCATGTTACTTTCTTCTTCAATGGCGGTGTAGAAGTGGTATCCGAGGGTGAAGACAGAATCCTTGTAGCATCTCCCAAGGTTGCAACATACGATATGCAGCCCGAAATGAGCGCTTACGAAGTAACAGAAAAAATGCTTGAAGCTCTTGAATCCGACAAATATGACCTTGTAATATTAAACTACGCTAACTGCGATATGGTAGGTCATACAGGTGTTATGGAAGCTGCTGTTAAGGCTGTAGAAGCTGTAGACGAATGCATAGGCAAGGTTGCTGACAAGGTAGTATCCATGGGTGGTGCTATCCTTATAACAGCTGACCACGGTAATGCAGAGCAGATGATAGACCCTGCAGACGGCAGCGTGTTTACTGCACACTCTACAAACATTGTTCCGCTTATTGCAGCAGGTATTGGTGAGGTTAAGCTCTCCGATGGTAGACTCGCAGACCTCGCTCCTACTCTTATAGACATTATGGAACTTGAAGTTCCTTCTGAAATGACCGGTAAGAGCCTCATTCAAAAATAATTGATATAACAAAAACATCCCTCGTAATGAGGGATGTTTTTTTGTATAAATATATGCACTAAAAAAGGGTTGCCCAAGGCAACCCTTTTTATATGTATATTACGGTAAGAATATCTTTACGATAAAATAGAGTACCGACGGGCAAAGCAGACATCCGAGACCTGTATAGAATGTAGATGTCAAAGCACCGTAAGGCACTAACTTGGGGTCGGTAGCCGCAAGACCTGCAGTAGTACCGCTTGTAGTACCCATAAGACCGCCAAATACCATAGCAGCACCCGGTGTGGTAAGACCAACTTTCTTGGCAACTACTGGAGTAATGAGCATTACCGCTATAGACTTAAATACGCCTGTTGCAATGGAAATTGCAATAACAGCATCACTTGCACCAACCGCTTCACCTGTAACAGGACCTACAACAAATGTAGTAGCACCTGCAGCGATAGTAGTAACGCTTGCGGCATCCTTGTAGCCAAAGGCGAAAGCAACCAAGGCACCTATGATAAAAGTAAATACTATACCTACAAGGAGTGAAATTACACCTGCAACGCCACACTTTTTGATTACAGAAAACTTAGCACCAAATGATGTGGAAACAATGGTGAAATCGCGAAGAGTTCCCGCACCCAAGATACCTACGCCTGTAAATAATGTGATGTCGGCAAGACCTTTAGAACCGCCTGCAACTCTACCGCCAACATAGGCTAAAATGAGTCCGAGAAATATTGCTATTGCCGATGCGTGTATTCTGCCCTTTGTAACCTTGGAGGAAACAAAGTTTGCAAACATGGCTATTATACCTACTATAAGGAAGGACATAACAAAACCATTACTTACAAAAATATCAACTATAATATTTCCTATCTGTTTCATGTTTATGCCTCCTCTTCATTCTGTGCTGTCTTTGAAGTAAACTTGTTAAAAATTGGTATAAGAAGAAGCATAACTATTACTACTCCGACACCTACTACTAATGCAAGCACACCGCCATCAAGAGCACTTACAACATTCTGCGATGCAGACATGGCTATAATAACAGGAATAAACATTTCTTTCCAGAAATCTATTCCCTTGGTGTATGTAGCAGGGAGAATCTTATTTACCTTTTTGGAATTGGTTAACACCAAAAGCAAAATCATGGCAAAACCAACACCACCAATATCAGAGTTGAGCCCTGTCAAAAGACCGAGCAGGTTTCCGATAAACGAACCCACGAGCATACATCCCGATAATAAAGCTACACCGTAAATCATAATATCCGTCCTTTCAAAATACACGCTGTTTGTTAAAACCCATACTTTGATATTATACCAAAATTGACAGTTCATGTCAAACTTTTCCGAATTGATGATTAAACAAAAGCCAACATGAATACATGCAGATTTTTACCCTATTTTACAATACTTCTTCCTTCCCATTCTCTTGGGATATCTATTGACATAATATCGGCTATTGTAGGTGCAATGTCGAGTATACTTATTCCGCTGAGTTCTCTGTTCTCTTCGAATTCTTCACCGCAGAATATCATAGGTATAATCATATCCTCAGGTAAATCTGTACCATGCATCCTGTCGTGTCCGCCGTGGTCGGAAGTTACAATGATGGTATATTCCTCTCCCACTTTGTCAATAACCCTTTTTACATTATCGATAGCGTGCTTAATATAATCAAGGTATGTTTCGGACATAAAACCGCAATCATGCCCGCCTCTTGTGTCTGTTTCGCCCAAATAGAGAAATACAAAATCAGGCTTTGCACACTTTATATACTCCAGAGCTCTATCGGTAAGCAATGTATCGGTATGCTCAAAAGCATAACAGTGAATATATTCAGACGCGATGAGCGAACCCGGGCGTCCTATATCACGAAGTTGTTCCCAATTATAGTACATAGCAGACTTTTTGCCTACCATTTTGAGCTGTTCAAAAAGTCCATTCACAGGTCGAACAGGAACAACATATGTATTTGCTGTTGTACCATGTCTTTCGGGCGGGACACTATGAAACATAGACATATGACACGGAAGCGTTACAGACGGGAATACCGTCTTTGCATCGAATGTATAAGACGAAGTTTTTAAAATTTCGTCAAGATGCTCACTTCCGCAATTTTTTAATCCGTCGGGTCTCATACCATCTATTGATATCAAAATTACCTTTTTCAATCCCAAAACCTCTTTTCGTCATTTATACACTAATCTTACTAATCTGTAACTTTCTAGTCTATATCTGCCATTTTTAAGAGGCCGTCACCGCTGAGACGATATGTAGTCCATTCGTCCATTGGTTTACTTCCCAAAGAAAGATAAAAATCAATACTTGGCTTATTCCAATCAAGGCAACACCACTCGAGCCTGCCGCACCCTCTCTGAACAGTTATGCGCGCAAGTTCTTTGAGCAGGGCTTTTCCATATCCCCGGTTCCGGTATTCGGGAAGCACATACAAATCCTCGAGATATATTCCCGCTCTTCCCAAAAAAGTAGAAAAATTGTGGAAGAATAGTGCAAAACCTACTTCTTTGCCATCTGCCACGGCAAAGAGCACCTCTGCTTTTCCTTTTTCAAATATCCACTCATTAAGAAGTTCCTCGGTGGCAACTACATCATCGAGCATTTTTTCGTATTTTGCGAGTTCTTTTATAAAACCAAGAATAAGTCCGCAGTCTTCTTTTTTTGCGAATCTTATCGAAAATTCTGCCATTTTTGCACCTCTTTAAATCAAACCGTTATCTCAAAACACAATCAAAGCCTACATTACCTGCATAGCCGATTAAATCCATTGGTTTATCTTCTTTTATGTAGAGTGTGGGGCAACAGGGATTATCGTTATAAAGCTTCTGCCACTTAGTCCACAGCTCTTCATATTCTTTTTCGTACTCCTTATGCTTTCCGTCATTTAAAAGCTTGGAGATACTTATATTGTACATTCTGTCTATTATAGCGTAGAGATAGTAACCATACTTCGCGGTAACTACCATATAGTCCTTGCTTTTTACGCTATTATCGAAGTTTTCGGCTATTGCCACAATTTCCTTCCATATGGCAACACTCTCACTCTTCTCGCCTATTATTGCCTTGTAACTGCCATCTTCTACAGCGTTTGTTACATCTGCCATAAATCTTTTGTAATTCATGTTCTGATCTCTGAACCACCAGCAATCTATGTAGCAATCCTTGTGGTAGCTTCTGCCAAGAAGTACCGCACGGGACGAAAGTACGCAAAGTGTATAGAAATTCTCTGCATCTTTTTCATTCATGCCGAGTATTTCGCGAGCGTATTTTTTGACATAATATTTATCTGTCTTGGAGGTATCTTTAGCCCATGAACTCATGACATATGCATTAACATCACACCAGAGTTCGCTACCTTCGGGAACACTTACCTCACCGTTGATATCATCTGGGTATTTTTCGCCCGAAGTACCGTTTGTTCCTGTGATGTACGGACCGTTCCAACCGCCTCCGCGTGACCATGTCCAGATTCCTTTTATAAGACTGTCCTTAGTATTTATAACATCTCTAAGGCATATCTTTTCTTCGCCTTTGAAGTCCATAAGTTCTTCAAAACCATTTATAGCACCTGCACAAACATAGTTGGGATACGCTCCCTTGCCCTCGTACTCTCTGGCACATTGTACCTCAACCACCTGCTGATGCTTACCGATATTAAGCTGCTGATTGAATCGGGTGTTACGGTGGAAATCGCCTGCAGTATGCTTAATGCAGAAATAAAGATTTTTGTGAGGTTCTATATCATCCGATATCTTAAGATATGATTCGGCATTGTCCTCACTACCCCATGAACGGTACATTATTTCCTTGTCTTTTTCAACACAGACTTTCTGACGGAGATAATTTACAAGATACTTATGATACTCAATAGCATCTCCGATTATGGGAGTATTGCCACGGAAAGTAGGCATTCTGTACTTAGGACCCACATAATTTTCGCCATATCGTATATAGAGTCCGTCAAGCTCGGGAAACTCTGCAAACATTTTATCAAAAAGATAGTCCATAGCCTTTTGGGTAAAGGGTTTACATATATCTATTCTGTCACCTGTAAGAACTTCATCCGCATACTTCTGTACAAGGCTTGCAGGGAGAGAAATAATATCCATCATAAAATACACTCTGAGGTTTTTAGCTTTTGCAAGGGCATACTTCTGCTTTATTCTGCTTTTTGTATTGAGTACCTCTTGTCTTTCGGCTGAGCCTTCGGGGAATATGTCCTTATCGAATCCATCCCATGTAAGTGCAAACTGGGCTGAATCCGAAAAGCAGAAAACCTTGCCCTCTATGCCTCTGTCTACAAGAAAATCAGGGTCGGTATAACTACTCTCATAGGGCAAAAGTCCGGGGTTATTGTGCACCATATCCATGGTAAAAAGGCTATCTTTCATAAAGAAAGTATCGTCGTTTTCGTCGGCTTGTTTTATAAGATTTGTGTTATAGTCGTTTAATATCATCATTATGCACCT
>JAZLCB010000347.1:0-2377 GCA_045614005.1 Clostridia bacterium | reverse complement strand
GTTCGATTGACTCATTCTGCATCTTTTTTTCTATCCCTTCGGGATGTAAAAAGCCTCGCATTTTTGCGAGGCTTTTGCTTTGTAGGGCAGGGGCTTGCTCCTGCCGTATTTAATTTTCAAATCTCATTACGCCATTTCCCTTTTATATACACATATGTTCCGTACACCACTTCCGTAATCCACGAGAGCACCATTGCGGCATATATGCCGTACATTTCAAACTGCGGAAACAGGGCCACGCTGTACACATATCTCGACAGAGCATACACCACGGTAGCATACACAAGGTACTTACCGCTCCCTGCACCGCGGAAAACCGCATGGAAGAGGTTGTTTACTACATTAAACAGAACAAACGGCATGCACCACCGCATAAATATGCTTGCATATTCCAAGCTTTGGGGATTGCTTCCGCCATTAAAAAAGATTCCCGATACAAAGTCCGAGGCAAACACGGTAAAAGACAGCGGTATTGCAAGGTAGCACATAGCCATAACAAGACCTGTGCGTATACCCTTAGATAGCAAATCGTATTTTTTTGCTCCGAAGCAATGAGCTACATAGTTTGTTATCGTCTTGTTGGAGTTCTGGTATATCTTGGCATTTAGTTCATATATTTGCATACCTGCGGTGTAGCCTGCAATGGCAGATGAACCTGCAGAGTTTACAAACGGGGATATAAGTGTGGTCGAACCGTACATTACAGATTGCTGAAGCATATTCGGAAGTCCCAGAGAACACGCTTTTTTGATGTCCTCTTTGTTTATGTTTATTCCCCACATACGGCATCCGAGCTTTTTAAACACGGCTCTGAATCTTATAATATAGTACACCGTAACACAAAATGCGGAAAACACCGTACCGATTGCCGCACCGAGCACTCCGAGCTTTGCCATGGCAATTAGTATGTAGTTTGAAGATATATTAAGCACGCACGACATCACCGATGCCGTAAAAGCCATAGAGCTCATTCCAAATGCATTTGATATATACACGCCTGCCCAGTTAATCTGCAGTAGGATTATACCGAGTGAGTATATTATGTAGTAGCTTAGGGCGTCTTTTTCTATGTCGCTCGATATGTTAAGAAGCGAAAATACCACATCGTGAAACGCCACAAACAGAAAAGATATCAATGCACACACTACCGTACTCAAAAGCACAACTATCTTTACCGCGTTTACAGCACCTTTGTTGTCGCCACTTCCAAAGAGCTGTGCCACATATACCGCACTACCCGCACCAAAGCCCCATATTACAGACGAAACCAGAGTCATAAGCGGTTCTGTGCTTCCTATGGCGGCAAGTGCACTATCTCCTGCAATACGGCTTACCATAACCGAATCCACAAGTGAATGTGTCTGAGACAACAGGGAAGAGAGTATCAGCGGTATGCTGAATTTTATAAGATTTTTTGTTATATTTCCTTCGTAAAGTTTTTGCAAATTTATCACCAAGCTAATTGTATATCAAAGTACGGGGTTTTTCAATATGCACAAACAAAATAAAAATTTCGGAAAAGCAAAGCTAAATATGTATAAATTGTAAAAATATGTAATTTGTGCTTGTAAGTTTTAAAATATTATGGTAGAATGTAGATAATTATAATGGCAAGAAAGGGGTTTACTCTAATGATTTACAGTTCAGAAGTAGAAAATATGTGTGTAGTTAGACAGGGTGCTAACCACGGTCCTGCTCCTATACCTCAGGAAGGTATGTGGACAAAATCCAAGGAAATCAAAGATATTTCCGGTCTTACACACGGTGTTGGCTGGTGTGCTCCTCAGCAGGGTGCATGTAAGCTCACATTAAACGTTAAAGACGGTATCATCCAGGAGGCTCTTGTAGAAACTCTCGGTTGTTCCGGTATGACTCACTCCGCTGCTATGGCATCGGAAATTCTCCCCGGCAAGACAATTCTAGAAGCATTAAACACAGACCTCGTTTGTGATGCTATCAATACTGCTATGAGAGAACTCTTCCTCCAGATTGTTTACGGAAGAACTCAGACAGCATTCTCCGAAGGCGGTCTTCCTATTGGCGCAGGTCTTGAAGATTTAGGTAAAGGCTTAAGAAGCCAGGTTGGTACTATGTATGGTACACTTGCTAAAGGTTCAAGATACCTTGAAATGGCTGAAGGTTATGTAACAAAAATCGCTCTTGATGCAGATGACGAAATCATCGGTTACAAATTTGTTCAGCTTGGCAGAATGATGGAAATGATCAAAAAAGGTATGGACGCTAACGAAGCACTCGAAAAAGCCAGCGGTCAGTATGGTAGAGTAGATAGTGCTGCAAAGCTCATCGACCCCAGACACGAGTAAGGAGGTTAGTACAATGGCATTATTTGAAAGTTATGAAAGAAGAATTAACAATA
>JAZLCB010000346.1:0-1843 GCA_045614005.1 Clostridia bacterium | reverse complement strand
TGTACTTCTTTGCGAGGTGGATGTTCCTTACGATAAACTCTATGAGATGGACGCTGTAAACGGTGAATTTGCTGAGAGTGATGTAGCTATCATAGTAGGTGCGAACGATGTTGTTAACCCTGCGGCAAACACAGCCGAGGGTACACCCATCTACGGCATGCCCGTATTAAACGCAGGCGAAGCTAAGAAAGTTATAGTATGTAACTTTGACGATAAGCCCGGTTATGCAGGAGTACCCAATCCTCTGTACGAGGCAGACAACACCATAATGATGCTTGGTGACGCAAAGGAAACAGTTGCAAATCTTATGACTTCGTTCTAAAGATGATATAAAAAACTGCTGAGATATTTCTCAGCAGTTTTTATATTTTAAAGAATATATGTGTGTTTGTTTGGTGGGATTCAGTAAATCCCGCCTTTTTTATCATATTGCACGAAGAGTCATTTTCTTTAAAGCACTTCATAATTATTTGGGTTGCTCCTATGCTTTTGGCATATTCCGTTGCCAGCCTTGTCGCTTCTGTGCCAAGACCCAGTCCGCGGAATTTTGCAAGAAGGCGAACACCTATTTCCACAGAGCCGAATACATTCATGTTATGAAATACAACCTCGCCTGCAAATTCGCCCTTATATCTTATGGCAAGGGAGTATTCCTCTTTGGTCTGCTTCATTTCTTTTACAAAGCTTATAAAGTATTCGGGAGTGTTTTCAAAGTTGTCTTCTTCGCGTGGGTCATAGCCCCAATACTTGTTATTTTCAAAGTCAGAACTCAGTTTGAAAAATTCCTGTGCATCAGTATCTTCTATATCCGTAAGAGTTATCCTCTCACCCTTTATGCTGCCGTCAGGTTTTATTCTGTCAAATAATGTTTTGGCATACATATAGTATTTGTGCTTTAACTCAATCGGCTTGTACTGAAGCTTGGAGGTCCTGAGTCCATCGAGCCCCATGTCGTCCTCGCGGTTTATATATATTATGTTTTCGTCTGTGTTGTTTCGTGCAAATTCCTGCACCATTACCTGATACGCACCCTCAAAGTCGCGATCCGCCTTTTCTACGGTAACATACATGGTATCTTCGCGTACTTCGCCAAGAGCCATTGCAAATATGTTGCCGTTCACCTCTGTGTAACCGCCTACATAGTCAAACATGTCAAGGTTTTCCATAAGCTCTATAACGCGAATAAATTCCTCTTTTTCTATATCGGAAGAAAAGTTTCGCTTACTTCCGAAGCGGTTTAGAAATTCTATAACCTTGTCTTTGTTTTCGCTCGTTATTTCATTATATATATACTCGCCGTAGAGCTTTTTGAATTTGTTTATGTGATTTCGCTGACCCGAAAACTTTTTGCCTGCAAATTCTCTCATGTTTTCGGCAAGGTACACATAGTCGCTCCAGCTTCTGTCGTAGAACACCTCTGTGTCAAAATAGCGTTTTGCAAGCTCGTATGCTTCCTCTTCGCTTAAGTTTGCAAATATAAGAGGAGCGTGGGTGTTTGTGCAATAGTTTTCCATTTCCTTTATTGCACCCTCCACATCACTTCCCATAGGCATGAAAAAGTGCGACTTGATTTTATCGTCGGGGTTGTATTCTTTTAATATAAGAGTATCATTATATATACAGTAGTCCCTTGGATAGAGCTTTCGCCATATCATAAAACCCGGAAGGTTTAATGTGGAGAATTCTCCGTTGTAGGTCTTTATATATTTTTCTATTTTTGGTATATCCGAAAAATCGGTTATTTTTTTAAATTCGAGCATTACTATCACTCCTGTGTGCTTGATTATAGCACATATTTATGGTAAAATCAATTAATAACATTTAAAGGAGGAAAAACAAATGG
>JAZLCB010000345.1:0-3406 GCA_045614005.1 Clostridia bacterium | reverse complement strand
AACCTTTTTTGTATTTATATTTATTATGGAGAATGTGCCATGAATTTTGACGATACAATAGCTGCAGTATCCACCCCTGCCGGCAAAGGCGGTATATCTATAATACGAATATCGGGCTCGGACGCGGTTACAATTGCAGACAAGGTTTTTAAAAATGAATACGGCAAAACCCTTTCTGATGCAAAGTCGCATACCATAACACACGGCTTTGCGGTAAGAGATGACGGTAGCATAATAGATGAGGTGCTCTGCTCTGTAATGCTTGCACCAAAGTCGTATACTACAGAAAACACGGTAGAGATAAACTGTCATGGCGGTGTTGTAAGCACAAGGGAGATACTTTCTGCCACCTTAAAGGCAGGTGCGCGCCTTGCCGAAGCAGGCGAATTTACAAAGCGTGCGTTTTTAAACGGCAGAATGGACCTGAGCGAAGCAGAAGCTGTAATAGATATCATAAATGCAAATACAAACGATGCTCACAGCGTATCTGTACATCAGCTCGGCGGTGCGCTCTCGCGCGAGATCGGCACAGTAAGAGAAAAGCTCCTTGCGCTTATATCGCATCTTCAGGTGCTTATAGACTTTGCAGACGAGGATTTGGAACCTCTTACCGATGATGAATACCTAAACGGTTTAAAAGAGTGCCTTATCAGAGTGGACTATCTTCTTGGCACATTTGAAAGAGGCAGAATTATAAAAGACGGTGTAAAAACCGTAATAGCAGGCAAGCCCAACGCAGGTAAGTCCTCACTTCTTAATATGATATGCGGCTGCGAGCGTGCCATAGTTACCGACATAGAGGGTACTACACGCGACACCATAGAGGAGAATGTAAGCCTTGGAGGAGTGCTCTTAAATCTTGCCGATACGGCAGGCATACGAGATACCGCAGACAAGGTGGAAATGATAGGCGTAGACAGAGCAAAAACAGCTCTTAATGAAGCGGATCTTGTACTTCTTGTATTAGACGGCAAAAGAGAGCTCGACGACAACGACTTTGACATTATAAAGTCCATAGAGGGCAAAAAGACAATAGTTATTATAAATAAGACCGAAGACGGAATTTCATTTGATAAAAATAAAATTGATTTTGAAAACATCATAGAATTTTCCGTAAAAACAGGCAAAGGCTACGAAAAGCTCGAAGATACCGTAGCCAAGCTTTTTGGCACAGGCGATATTGCCGTGTCGGACGAGGCGGTAATAACAAGCGTTCGTCACAGGGATGCCCTTACAAAGGCAAAGACGGCACTCTCTTCGGCAGTGGCTGCAATAGAAAACGGCATAGAACACAACATGACCTTTATAGACATAGAGGATGCCATATCTGCCCTCGGCGAAATTACGGGACAGACTGTGGCAGAGGAAATTGTGGATAGAATATTCCATAACTTCTGCGTAGGAAAGTAGGGTAAAAATATGAGAGAATACTTTGCAGGTGAATACGATGTTGCCGTAATAGGCGGTGGCCATGCAGGATGCGAAGCGGCACTCGCTTCGGCAAGACTTGGCGCAAATACTATTTTATTCGTTATAAATATGGATACCCTTGCCAATATGCCCTGTAACCCCTGTATAGGCGGTACGGCAAAGGGACACCTCGTACGCGAGATAGATGCCCTCGGTGGCGAAATGGGCAAAAACGCGGACAAGACCTTTATACAGTCGCGTATGTTAAATAAGGGCAAAGGCCCTGCGGTTTACAGCCTCAGAGTACAGTCCGACAGACGAAAATATCAGGACGAAATGAAGCATACTTTAGAAAAGACTCCCAACCTCCATGTTAAGCAGGCGGAGATAATAGAAATAGAGTTTGCCGACGACGGAAGCGTAAAGAGCGTTCTTACCAAGATAGGTGCGCGCTTTAGCGTTAAGTGTGCTATAATTGCTACAGGCACATTCTTAAAAGGAAGAGTAATAGTGGGCGATGTAAGCTACGAAAGCGGTCCTGACGGAGTATTCCCGTCAAATGAGCTTGCACAGAGCCTCAAAAATGCAGGTATAGAGCTTCGCCGTTTCAAAACAGGCACACCTGCAAGAATAAACAAAAGCTCGGTGGACTTTTCTAAGATGGAAGTTCAGGAGGGTGACGAAGAAATAGTTCCCTTCTCGTTTGAAACCGAGGATGTGGGCGAAAACAAGGTGGTATGCCACCTCACCTACACCACCGAGGAAACACATAGGATAATAAAGGATAACCTGCATCTTTCGCCCCTTTACAGCGGTATGATAGAAGGTGTAGGACCCAGATACTGCCCCTCTATAGAAGACAAGGTGGTAAGATTTGCAGACAAAAACCGCCATCAGCTCTTTGTAGAGCCTATGGGACTTAATACCGAGGAAATGTATATTCAGGGCTTTTCGAGCTCGCTTCCCGAGGAAGTACAGCTAAAGATGCTTCACTCGGTAATAGGACTTGAAAACGCTGTAATGATGCGAACAGCCTATGCCATAGAGTACGACTGCATAGACTCTACCTGTCTTAATGAAACTTTGGAATTCAAGGATTACCCCGGTCTTTACGGTGCAGGTCAGTTCAACGGAAGTTCAGGCTATGAGGAAGCTGCCGCACAGGGACTTATTGCAGGTATAAATGCCGCGCGTAAGTGCCTCGGCAAGGGCGAATTTACTCTCGACAGAAGCGAATCCTACATAGGCACACTCATAGACGACCTTACCATAAAAGGAACAAACGAGCCCTATCGTATGATGACAAGCCGAAGCGAATACAGGCTTCTGCTTCGTCAGGATAATGCCGATTTGCGACTTACTCCCAAGGGCTACGAAATAGGCCTCATATCGGAAGAAAGATATGCTAAATTTCTGGAGAAAAAAGCAAATATAGAAAAAGAGATAGAAAGAGTAAGCTCCGTGTCCTTAGGACCAAACAAGGCGGTACTCTCCCTCTTGGAAGAGTACGGCAGTACACCCATTACTACGGGCATTAAGCTTTGTGAGCTTATACGCCGTCCCGAGCTTTCGTACGAGGTTCTCGCTCCCATAGACCTTGAAAGACCTGCGCTTGATAAGTACACAGCCGAGCAGGTTAATATACAGATTAAGTATGACGGATATATAAAGAAACAGCTTGAACAGGTGGAAAAATTCAAAAAGCTCGAAGAGAAGAGAATTCCCGAAGATATGGACTACTCCAAGGTTTACGGACTCAGAATAGAAGCAAGACAAAAGCTCGAAAAAATCCGCCCCCGTTCACTCGGTCAGGCATCGAGAATATCGGGTGTGTCCCCTGCTGATATGAATGTGCTTATAGTACATCTTCAGGGCAATAAGTAAAACGGCAAAGAACAAATAGTACTTTTACTATAAATTACAGCTTATCAATAAAGTGTCTTTGTCCGTGCAATACAGTATACGACAAAAGTTCAAAATTTTTGGACAGTAATAT
>JAZLCB010000344.1:0-3966 GCA_045614005.1 Clostridia bacterium | reverse complement strand
CATCCTCGGGCACACCGAGAATATTTATAACCATATCGGTAGCATGAATGTGCATATCGCGAAGTGACCCACCCGAAAGCAGCGGATTTGCAAACCAATTATCCACACCCCATTTAGGTGCGCTGCCATGACGGAACTGCTCAAAATACACAAGCTTTCCGAATCTTAAATCCTCTACACAGCGTCTTAAATATTCAAAGGGCTGACCGAATCGGAGGCAATGTCCGACCATTAAGAGAAGTCCTTTTTCCTCAGCCTTGTCTATCATGGCTTTTGCCTCTTTGCTGTCTAAGGAAAAGGGCTTTTCACACAGGACATTTACTCCGCTTTCGAGCGCTGTCATTGTGACATCATAATGCAAAAAAGTAGGCACACACACCGAAACGAGATCTATCTTTTCTTTGGCGAACATTTCTTTGTAGTCACCATAAAACTTTGCGCCGTATTCATCGGCTACAGACATTCCTGTTTGCACATCGGTACTGCAGACAACGATATTTAATCCGAGCTTTTTGTACGAAGCAATGTGCATTACTCCATTGTGACCGCTACCTACTACTGCGGCTGTCATGTTATACTTCATACCAAATCTCCTTTTTCTGCGCACCACTCGTTAAATATCTCGGCATTTTCCTTAAGCTGGTCAAAATCTCTCTGGAACACTCCGATTGTTGCTATATCATTGGGTTTTAATGCAGTAAATACTTCTTCATACACATTCTTTATAAGCTGTCTTCTTTCTTCATCGGTCTTACCGATAAACATCTGACCGCCACCGAAGATTTTGAATGCGATAATAGGCTTTTGCACCTTCTTTAAGGTCTCGAGCATTATAGGTCTGTCCTCGGGGTGGAACACGAGGTGTGCCTTTGTTTTGCCTGTGAGGAATCCGCTGGGCTCGCCCTTTCTGTCACGGCGGGCATTGTGCATACAAGCCATATAGAAATCTGCTCCCCAATTTTCTTCTTCGGCTCTTTCGATTACCTCGGGAACATGAGTACCAAGACCAACGGGAACACCAAGGTCTCGCCACATCTTGATATTTTCTTTGATGGCATTTATGTTGCCTGTTTCGTAATTATAATCGGTTGTTGTGCCCTGATGATAGATGCCTATTGTATTGAGCTTTTTAAGTTCGCGCATGCTTACTTCCTGATTCATGGGCATATATGGCTGCCATATAAACTTCATCCGGCTACCTGTCTCGTATGCGTGTTCCTGCAAAAGTCGCACAATATACGGATTGGCAAGAGGAAGCATGCCTGTATAGCCGAGCTCCTCCATTCTTTTGAAGGCTTTTTTGAGGTTTTCTGCTGTGTAATAATCCAGCATTTCCTGACCTGTTGTTTTATCCTCGATATAAGAATGTCCTGTAAACGGATTGTCACCTATTATAAGCTTTGATATTTTGTGTCCTAAAAATTCTACTTGTTTCATCATAGTACCTCCTTATAATGTGAGTATATTTAGATGTTACCATATATTACTTTTTATCACAAGAATATTTGTAAGGATAATCGGCAGATTTGTAACAAAAATGCGGGAGTGCAATTTTTAATTTGCACTCCCGCAAAATATTAAATTATATACTTATATATCCGCCGTTTTGCAGGGTTTCTATCATATCGATATACTCGCCCATGCCGTCTAAAGCATCTTCGCAATACGCTTTCATAAAAGTTGCCATAAGCTCCGCGTGGCTTTCGCAGGTAAATGTGTTACGAACAAATAGCGGGCTGAAATCATTAGTCGGTCTGTCCTTTAATTCAAAAAACTCTCTGCCCTCATTAACATGCCAGCCCATTGCAATCCTAAGGTAATACACGCCCCATGCAAGGGTGAGCTTTTCGTACAAGTCCTCGGTATTCATAACCTTAGATATGTGGTCTATGTAGGCAAGTGCTTCGTCCTTTTCTTCGCCTTTTGTCACTTCAAACTTTGTGCCGTCGTATGCCTGATAGTACGGAATAATCTCGTACTTTATGCATTTTTCCTTGGTGAATTCAAGGCTTACCATGTAGCCGTGCTCCCAGCCATAGCTCTGCTTTCTGTTTTGCATATAGAAGTTGCCCATGCCGTAGAAAATGGGTGTGCCCTCGTAAACCTCGTAGCCCTGTCTGCAATGAGCATGACCTACTACTACCGCATCCGCACCGCACTCGGCAAAGAAACGGCAGAGCTTTTTCATACCCGGTCTGGGGAGAGGATTGTGCTCGTTGCCACCATGGATAAATACAAGCACAACATCTGCCCTACTTTTGGCATCTTTGATTATCTTGGAAGTATCGTAAAAATCGAGTCCTGCCATACCGGGTTTGTCCTTACCTGCAATGCCGAACTCATGCTCTGCGCAGTTTACTATGGCAAGCTTGATACCGTTTTTTTCTACAAAAAGTGCCTTTTCGGCATCGGCTTTGTTTTTGCCTGCGCCTACGGTCATCATGCCAAGTTCTCTTACATGCTCCAAGGTTTCTGTAAGTGCATCGTCGCCATGGTCGCCCATGTGGTTGTTGGCACAAGCACCGATATTAAAATTAAACTTCTTTAAAAATCCGAGGTACTCAAGGTTGGTACGGATATTCGGTCCTGATTTTACTATAGGTGTGTCGTTATCCGAAAATACAGTTTCGACATTTAACATAGCAAAATCGTGCATGGATGCAAGTGGTGCAATCTCTTTGGTTATTTCGTTTTGCAAGGTTTCGTCCAAAAGTTCTTTTTGATTGAATCTTGGGCAAAAATCACCTGCAACAAGTATTTTTAAGTTCTCCATATTTTCACTATCCTTTTTCAAGATACTTACTCATAAAGTATAACTTTTTTTGCAAATAATGTCAATTAAAAAGGGACAATTCGCCTATCGAATTGTCCGCTTTTTTATTAAATATACTTTTCCAGAAAATCTCTGCTCTTTTTTAGTGCTTCAAATGGGTTTTCGCCATAACATTCGTCCTGCTCTACAAGGAAATACTCTGTTCCCGATTCCTTAGCACTTTCTATTATTCCGTCCCAATACATATTACCGCTTCCTACGGGTGCAAACATAGGTCTGCCGCCCGAAACTGCATAATCCTTTAAGTGAAGAGTATGCAAGCGACCGGAGAGCTTTTTAATATAATATCTTACATCTGCACCGCCGTACTGTGCCCAGAAGGTATCAAAACAGAATGTCACCTTTTGAGGGTCGGTGTTTTCTATGTAATAATCCATGATGTTTGTATTTTTGTACTTGGAAAACTCGTGCTCGTGATTGTGATAAGAGAATATATACCCTTCCTTCCACATATTTTCCGAAGCAAGCTTTAACTGAGCGAGAACATTTTCGGGGTTATCGCCTCGCATGGAAAATGCAGTACCCACAATACGGGTATCGTATGGCTTTATCAGTTCTGCTATTTCTTTGGGATTTTGGCACATTGAGCCAAAATCTTCAAAGGTAGCACATATTTTAAGCCCTGCATCCTTTGCCAAAGCGGCAAACTCCGAGTATGACACACATGGAAGAGGACCGAATGACTGAACGCTGTCATAAGCAGTTGCCTTTATTTTGCTAAAAGTATCTTTTACTCTTTCTTTTGTACCGAGATAATCTCTTACGGTAAAAAGCTGAACGCCTATATTCATAAAAATTCTCCTTTGTTTACCTTGTTGAAGTATCTTTTGAATCATCAAATATATTTTGTCTTTTTATTCCTCTAAAAACAATGTGATACAATCCGCTCACGCTGATTTTTCCGGCTCTCCTTGCCGTTACAATCACCTCGTTTCAAATTGTATCACATTAACCTTTTCTTAGCAACTATTAACTTGTAAATCACTTCAAAAAGTTGACAAAAAATGTACGTCCCCTTTTGTCCATTAACTTGTAAATCACTTCAAAAAGTTGACAAAAAATGTACGTCCCCTTTTGTCCAAAATATGCAAAATCAGGCAACGTCCCCATTGGTTTTTAAAATGGTTTGTTAT
>JAZLCB010000343.1:0-8274 GCA_045614005.1 Clostridia bacterium | reverse complement strand
GCCGGTGGCATGTTTTTAGCTTCGATTGTGTCAAACTGTGTTTGACACAACCCCGGTCAGCAGAGATACGAGAATGATATTTCAAGAAATAAAAGCACCCACAAAAGTGAGTGCTTTGAAATTCGATAAAACAAATTATCTCTTGCTGAACTGGGGAGCACGACGAGCTGCTTTTAAGCCGTACTTCTTTCTTTCCTTCATTCTGGGGTCTCTTGTTAAGAAACCTTCAGCCTTAAGGCTTGCTCTGTATGTTTCATCAACAGTAAGGAGGGCTCTGGAAAGACCGTGTCTTATAGCACCTGCCTGACCTGTGAAACCACCGCCTGTAACCTTAGCGATTACATCGAACTTGCCGAGTGTATCTGTAGCTACGAGGGGCTGTCTTACAACAACCTTGAGTGTTTCAAGACCAAAATATTCGTCTATGTCTCTATCGTTAATAGTGATTTTACCGGTTCCGGGAACTATTCTAACTCTTGCAACAGAGCTTTTTCTTCTTCCTGTACCATATAACTCATTTGCCATTTTTAGTATCCTCCTTATTTAATAATACCTGTGTAAACTTCAGGATTCTGTGCTGCATGCTCATGCTCAGCGCCTGCATATACTCTAAGTCTTGTAAGAGCCTTAGCACCGAGTGTGTTGTGGGGGAGCATACCTTTAACAGCAAGTGTAACAGCCTTTTCGGGCTTTTCTGCCATGAGAGTCTTGTACTTGATTTCCTTAAGACCACCTACATAGCCTGTGTGGTATCTGTAATATTTCTGCTCAAGCTTGTTGCCTGTAAGAACAGCCTTGTCTGCATTTAAGATGATTACGAAATCACCGCAGTCAACATTGGGTGTGAATGTGGGCTTAATTTTGCCTCTTAAGATGGAAGCAGCAGCGCTTGCTATTCTACCAAGGCTCTTGCCTGCAGCATCAATAATGTACCATTTTCTTTCTACTTCAGCCGGTTTAGCCATAAATGTACTCATTAGATTAACCTCCGTTTTTATTTATTCAACATTTGGTATTGTAATATATTTTTGCCAAGATGTCAACACTTTTTTGTCAAAATTTTAATTTACAAAATCAAATCTCCGTTTTTCTCGTTTATTCTCTCTCAATCTCTCTCAATCTCACAACTCAATTTACTTTTTTAACAAAAAACAAATCAATTTTGTATGTGTTTGGCGCAGATATGATCCGTTTTTACTGAATTGTGCTTAAAAAAAGGCAAAAAAATAGCTGCCCTTGGCAGCTGCTTTTTTTCCTTATAAAAAGGAGGGGAAAATGAAAAAAGTTTTGTGGTATGCTTATATACTATCACTTTCCACTCAGGATTTCAATCCCATTTTTTGACTAAAATGTCATTTTAACGCATGAGTTTTTATGCACAATGCACAATTACATAGAGCTATCGTCTGAATTTGGGAGTTTTTCGAGTTTTCTCTTTATTCTTTGCAGAGCATTATCAATAGATTTTTCGCTTTTGCCAAGCTCTTTGGCTATTTCTACATAGCTTTTTCCCATTGCATATCGTTTTAAAACATTGGTTTCATATTTGCTGAGGCAATTTTTGAGCTGGTTTTCCAGTATTCCAAGACGCTCTTTGTTTATCATAATCTCCTCGGGGTCGGGGTGCTGTATTTCCAAAAGAGATTCTATCATCGTGTTTTCGTTTTCGTCATCGGCACTTTTGTTTAGTGATATGTACGAGTTAAGGGGCATGTGTTTTAATCTTGTGGCGGTTTTAATGGCGGTTATTATCTGCCTTGTTATGCAAAGGTCGGCAAAGGAACGAAATGACGAACCGCCCTCGGGGTTATAGTCTTTTATTGCCTTGTACAGCCCAATCATGCCTTCTTGTACAATGTCAGACTTTTCTGCGCCTACAAGAAAGTATGTACGCGATTTTGATTTTACAAAATTTTTGTATTTGTTAAGAAGAAATTCCACAGCTTCCATGTTTCCGCTTTGCGCGAGGATAAGTATGTCTTTTTCTTCCATATTTTTTAAATCCAATACTTTCATTATATATCACACTCCGCCAACTCAATTTTATATGATATTGCCTTTTTTGTCAAGACAAGCAGTTCTATTTGGAGAGGCATACAAATATACTTTATCGAGGTGATGATTTTGGAAGTTATACAAGATGTTTTTCCGTATCTTCATTCCGACATCAGGGATGCACTTGCTTTATGCAAAAACCCCGATGAAATTACCGAAATCAGGCTGGTACTGGGTAAGCCTGTAATTATAGCAGACAGGGGAAGAACACAAACTCTCATTACACCGCGAGGGCGACCTGTTATAGCAAACAGAGCTTCTTTTATGCATAGCGTAAATGCACTTTCGGGAGGTAGTCTGTACAGTATAGAAGAAAACCTCAAAAAAGGATTTGTAACCATAAGAGGCGGACATAGAGTAGGTATATGCGGAAGTGCTGTTGTGTCCGACGGCAAGGTAGAAAACATCATGGATATATCGGCACTTTGCTTTAGAATTTGCAGAGAAATATCAGGCTGTGCCGATGATATATATGCTGATATATTAAGGCAGAATAAATTTCCGAGCTGTCTTATTGCATCGCCACCCGGATATGGCAAAACAACAATATTAAGAGACCTTTGCAGACTCATTGCCACAGACAGGGGTGATGGTTTTGCCCTGAAGGTAGGTGTGTCCGACGAACGGTGCGAGATAGCTGCAACAAGTAACGGCATATCGAGATTCAATCTTGGTGATTACAGCTTTGTGTGCAGCGGATATCCCAAAATACACGCCATGCTTCTTATGCTCCGCTCTATGAGTCCCGATGTCATAATAACCGACGAAATCGGCACAGATGATGAATTTTGCGCCATATCGGAACTGCAAAAATGCGGGGTCAAAGTTATAGCGAGTATACATGCCTTTGATATAGAAGATTTGATTTTCCGCTATGGCGAAAAGCTCAGGTGCTTTGACAGTATCTTCTTTATAGCAAACAAGGTAAAACGCCACAAGGTCTACAGGAGGTGTCTGGGTGATTATTAAGCTTTTTGGAATGGCAGTAATCCTCTTTTCTTCTGTGGCTATAGGATTTCGCACGGCAGACACCATGGAATCAAGAGAGAGTGAGCTTAGGAATTTGTCGGATGCTCTTACACTTATGCTCGGCGAACTTGAGTACACACATCTTTCGATAAAAGATATTTTTGTTAAGGTAATGCCACTTGTCAAAGGCGAAGCCGACGAGCTTTTCCGAAATATATGCGGTGAGCTTGAAAAAGGCGAGAGCGCCTCGAAGGCGTGGGCTGATTCTGTTGTGACATGTTCACCGCTTTTGCCGTTTAAGACAAGCGATTGCGAAGCTTTGGAAAAGAGTGGTTATCTTTTGGAAGCATATGGATTGGAAGAACAAAAGACAAATCTTAACGCATTAAAACATCGCGTGGACTTACTTGCGTCTGATGCAGAGGAGTTTAAGAAAAAGAACAGCAGAATTGCAAGATTGCTTGGTATATACGGCGGACTTCTTTTGTGTATTATCGTTTTTTAGGAGAGTATTATGGGTACAGAGCTTATATTTCAGATAGCGGCAATAGGAATTATAGTGTCGGTGCTTTGCAGACTTCTGGTGCAGTCGGGCAGAGATGAACAGGCATTTATGCTCTCTATTGTAGGGCTTGTGGTTGTAATGCTCATGGTTGTAAATGAGGTGAGTACGCTGTTTGAAACCGTAAAGAAATTGTTTGATATATGATTTTTAAAATAGTTATTTTTTCTATCGTAGTCTGTCTTTTTACCGCTATACTCAAAGAAAATTTCAAGCCTGTAGCAATCATACTTACTGTGTGCGGATGCCTGTCGCTTTTTTTGATTTTTACCCATGTTTTTTCGGGTATAAAGGACAATCTTGACATTATGGACGGGGTAGAGGGAGTAAGTGCAGAGGGAATTTCCATTATTTTAAAAACGCTCATCGTGGCATATCTTACAAGCTTTGGAAGTGACATATGCACCGACGCAGGCGAAAAAGCCATAGCCAATGCACTCGAAACCGTAGGCAAGGCTATTATGCTCTCTATGGCTCTGCCTATGCTTGTGGGTATTTTTAAATCGGTAAAGGATATAATCGGAGGTTAATGTGCGCTGTTTGTTTTGGTGTGTCGTTTTTCTGTTTGGGTTTATGCCTGTTTGTGCATATGCATACGATGGTGAGCTTTCGCACTATACAGCGGAGATTCTCGGAAATTCGGATTTCGTTTCGTTTGCTCAGCGTGTGGTTTCGGGCGATGGCGCACTTGCAGAGGGCATTGCAGAAAAGATTTTGCATCTTGTAGTAGGCGATATCAAAGAGATATCGGGATACATACTTTCCGTGCTTGGTTTTGTGATACTTTCTTCGTGTATCAAGGGTTCGCAGATAAAACTCGGCGAGGGTGTATCGGAGGTTGCCTTTCTTGTATGCTATTTTGTAATTTCTTCGTTTCTTACAGCCATCCTTTATAAAGCGGTGAATCTTGCTATATATTCCGCTGTAGAAATTGTAGGCTTTATAAAGATGTCGCTTCCTGCATACATAGGTATAGTAACATCAATGGGAATTAACGCTTCTGCCATGCAGACGGTATTTCTGGTTATGATAAATGTGGTTTCGGGTTATGCGGGAAGTTTTATGATAAATTCCTTTTTTTATATAGGAATTCTCGGTATAGTAAGCAATATGTCATCCAGAATCCATATAACCAAACTTATAAATATAGCAAGGCAGATTTTATTTTGGGTTTTGGGGTTCATGCTTACGGTTTTTGCAGGTATGACATCGCTTTCGGGTCTTTCGGTATCCGCCTCTTCTGCTACAGGAATCCGTGCGGCAAAGTACACCATAGGCCATGCAATTCCTGTTGTTGGCGGCTTTCTTGCAGATTCCACCGAGCTTATACTGGCATCGGCAAAGATATTCAGAAATACCATTGGTACAGCAGGAATAATTGCACTCGGAGCACTTTGTATGATACCTGTTATTAAGCTTTTTGTAATAGGCTTTCTTCTTAAGGTATCTGCAGGACTTACGGAACCATTTTGCGACAAGCTTATGAGTGAGAGCATTTATTCTGTGGGACAAACGGTAGTGCATATTATGGTATGTGTGCTTCTTATGACGGTAATGTTTATATTTGCATTTGCGGTACTTATGAATATATAGAGGTATATTATGAAAGCGTATGTTATTGCCATTACTTTTTCAGTCATTTTGTGTGCGGCGGCGGATATGATGGTTCCGTCACAAAAATACAGAGGCATCACAAGAATTGTGTGCGGACTCTTTGTAATAGGAACTATAGTTTCGCCCGTTAAAGAACTTATAGGCTTTGATTATTCTTCTTTTGATTCAAATGTATTTCTAAAAGGAAAATACGAGTTTTCGTCCAAAGTGGAGCAAGGCAAAAACAGCTACAATGATTATATAACACAAAATGCCGCTACTATTCTGGAGGACGAGATATCAAAGGAAATTTCAAGCGTATTCGGACAAAATGTCAGATCTGAGCTTGGTGAAAATAAACTTATATTAAAGGGTTTGGAACTTTCAAAAAGAGAAGAAGTAAGTGCATATATAAAAAAACATTATGGCTTAAATACAGTCTACGAGGATTGAGGTGACACATGAAGTTCAAGCTGCCAAAAAAACTGAAGCTTTCGCATCTTGTTGTGGCTCTGGCAAGCGGAATTATGCTTATCCTTTTGTCAAATACATTCACCGACAAGGCGGAGGTCATCACAACGCCTGCCGTAGAGCCAAAGGAAACAGAAAATTTACAGACTGAAGAAAAACTCAAAGAAATCCTCGAAGCTGTGGCTGATATAAGCGATGTCAAGGTAATGATAACATACGAAAATACAGGCGTAAAAAAAGTAACTTCTTTTGGCGAAAAGGTGCTTACAAACGACGGAGCAAAAAGCGCGGATTCGGATAAACAAACGCCTGTTTTTACAAAAGATTCTTCGGGCGAAGGGCCTTTTGTGGGAGAACAGATACTTCCTGAGGTGCGAGGTGTTCTTATAGTTGCAAATGGTCTTGAGAGCAGGACACTCGCCATGGAAATTACCGAGGCGGTGTCTGCAACACTGGGCGTGCCTGTTCATAGAGTAAAAGTTCTTCCTGCATCCTGACAGGAAATTTTTTAAGGAGAGATGTATAGTGTTTATGGTTTTTAAAAAGAAGCAGATGATAATGACTGCACTTGTGCTAATGCTTGGTATTGCAGGATATTTAAATTACCGCTATGATGTGCCTGAAGCAAGCGAAAGTACGGTAGTACAGAATACTGACCTGTCCGAGCCGGGCGTTGGCGAAACGGTAATGGTAAGTGCAGAGCCAAAGAAAGAAAAAGAAGATGATTTTATGGTGATAAAAAGGGTAGAAAGAGACACCGCCAGAGCCGAGATGTGCGAAGAACTTCAAAAGGCACTTGAGTCGGACGGAATATCACAGCAGATGAGGGATGAAACAGAGGCTAAACTTTCTGCAATTTTAGACTTTCAGGAAAAGGAAGCCACAGCACAGAATCTGCTTTCGGCAAAGGGGTTTGAAGAGACATTGGTGTACATAACAAACGAGGGCGTTACGGTTAACATCAGGCAAAATGGATTAAGCAGGAGCGATACTGCAAAGATAGTGGATATAATTTATGAGCTGACTCAAAATAATAATATAAAAATAGTTGAAGTTCAATAATTTTTGTGTTATACTAATGTAAAAGTGGTAGTGTACCTTATTATTTAAGGAGGAATTATTATGAACGGAGCAAATGAAAATTTAAGTAGTATCAAAATATCCGATGAAGTTATAGAAACTATAGCATCTGTAGCAATTTCGTCTATTGACGGCGTAAGCGGCACAGGTTCCGGTATTGTAGACGGCATAGCAAGAAGATTTACAAAAAAACCTTCTACATCGGGAATCAAAGCTACAGTAAATGAAGGTACAACAAATGTAGATATAAACATTGTTGTAAACTACGGCGTAAGAATCCCCGAAGTAGCGTGGAATGTTCAGGATGCCGTTAAGAAAGAAATTGAACTTATGACCGGACTTACCGTAGAAAAGATCAATGTTCGGGTTGTGGGGATAGATATTCCCGCAGAAGAAAAAGACGAGGACACAGACAACACAACAGACAAGAGCTATTAAACCCAAGGGTCCCGTTGTGTCACAACGGGACCTTTGTTTAGTATGTTTGGAGGAATATTATGAGCAGAAAAGCCGCGCGCGACAGCGCATTCAAGATTATCTATCAAGTACCTTTCCACGAGGATTCCGATGTTAAGCTTACTCTGGAAAATTTTGCGTTTTCCGAGGAGTATACTCAGCTTAACGAGCAGGATATTGCATATGTAAACACTTGTGTTAATTCTTGCTATGATAACCTTGAGGATATTGATTCCAAGATTTCTTCATCACTTAAAAACTGGACAATCGACAGAATATCCAAGGTGAATCTTTCTATTTTGAGATTGGCTGTAAGTGAGATGGAGTATGCAGAGGTACCGTATCAGGTTTCCATAAACGAGGCGGTAGAACTCGCCAAGAAATACAGCGATGATGAAGCACCGTCGTTTGTAAACGGTGTGCTTGCAGATATCAAAAAGGTGCGTTAGTATGCGTGTTGCTACAGTAAGCGAAGTCAACAACTACATAAAACGCAAGCTGGATTCTGATGCCAATCTTCAGGTGTTGTGCCTAAGGGGCGAAATATCCAATTTCAAGCATCATTATTCGGGACATATGTATATGTCATTAAAGGACTCTGCATCTTCCATAAAGGCGGTTATGTTCCGCCAGAGTGCTGCAGGACTTAAGTTTGTGCCAAAGGACGGCATGAGTGTGCTTGCAGTCGGCAGGGTGAGCGTTTTTGAAAGAGATGGAACATACCAGCTCTATATAGAAACCATGGTGCCCGATGGAGTGGGTGCGCTTTATGCCGCCTACGAACAGCTCAAAGAGGAACTTGAGTCAAAAGGGTATTTTGATGCTTCGCACAAAAAGCCGATACCTAAGTTTCCAAAGGTTGTAGGGGTAGCTACAGCATCTACAGGAGCTGCAGTAAGAGATATTATAAATGTAATATCGCGCAGATATCCGCTTTGCGATATCAAGATATATCCTACACTCGTTCAGGGTGAGGGTGCGGGCAAAAGCATCTGTGAGGCAATAGAGTATTTCAATGCCAATACCGATGCCGATGTTCTTATAGTAGGCAGGGGCGGAGGCTCTATAGAGGATTTGTGGGCATTTAA
>JAZLCB010000342.1:0-3606 GCA_045614005.1 Clostridia bacterium | reverse complement strand
TTCTATTTCGAAAGGTCCTATGCGGTAGCCCGAGGACTTGATAACGTCGTCTATTCTACCTACATAGAAGTAGAAGCCGTCTTCGTCCTTATAAGCAACGTCACCTGTGTGGTAAAGACCGTCGTGCCATACTTCGGCTGTCTTTTCTTCGTCCTTGTAATAGCCCTTGAAAAGACCGCAAGGTACTTTTTCGCTGGTTCTTATTACGATTTCGCCGTTTTCACCAACGTCAACGCTGTTGCCGTCGGGATCTACTATATCTACATCGTAAAGCGGTACAGGTTTACCCATAGCACCGAGCTTGTACTCTCTGCCGTGGAGGTTACCTATAAGACAGGTGGTTTCGGTCTGACCGAAGCCTTCCATAATCTTAAGACCTGTGAGCTTTTTAATCTGCTTGTATACTTCCAGATTGAGTGCTTCGCCTGCTGTGTTAGCATGCTGTACGGAGCTCATATCGTATTTGGATATATCCTCTTTTATGAGCATTCTGTACATTGTAGGAGGAGCACAGAATGTAGTAATCTGATACTTTGCAAAGAGAGGCAAAATGTCTGCTGCATCGAACTTATCGAAGTCGTATACAAAAAGCGGTGCTTCGCAGAGCCACTGACCGTATATCTTACCCCATGCAGCCTTAGCCCAACCGGTATCGGATATTGTGAGGTGAAGACCCTCGGGATCTACGCAATGCCAGTAGTTTGCTGTGTGGAAGTGACCCAAGGGGTACTTGTAGCTGTGGAGAGCCATCTTGGGGTTGCCGGTTGTACCCGATGTAAAGTACATGAGCATATCGTCCTCGCCACAGGGAGCATCTTCACTACGCTCGTATGTATCGGGGAACGCCTTGTATTCTTCGTCAAAGTTTCTCCAACCGTCACGGTTGCCGCCTACTATAATCTTTTCTCTAAGGCAGGGAGCGTTCTTAGCTCCGAGCTCTGCCTGATGAGCTATGTCGCCATCGGCGCTGCAGAGGATAGCATCTACCTCGGCAGCTTCGTAACGATATGAATAGTCGTGTTCCTGAAGAAGATTTGATGCAGGTATTGCCACAGCACCAATCTTGTGGAGAGCAAGAATAGCTATCCAGAACTGATAGTGACGCTTTAATACGAGCATAACCTTGCTTCCTTTGGTAATACCGATGGACTCAAAGTAGTTTGCACATCTTGCAGATTCCTTCTTGAAGTCGAGGAAGGTAAAGCGTCTTTCCACCTTGTCTTTTGTAAGGTGGAGCATAGCAAGCTTATCGGGCTTGCGGTCTGCAATAGCGTCTATAACATCATATGCAAAGTTGAACTTATCTTCGTTCTTAAAGCTTATAGATACGAGTGATCCCTTTTCGTCTTCAACTGTATCAATAAAGTTGTGGTATACTCTTTCGTATGGCTGATGGGGATTGAACTTAGCTGTTACTACGCCGTTTTCTTCTTCGCTATGAACAATCTTTTCTTCGCCGTGAAGAACTATAGCATAGAATTCGCAGTCTGTACCGCCTACAGCTATCATACCGTGGGGTGTGGAGCTGTCGAAGTATACGGAGTCGCCTGCGGTAAGTACTACAATGTGCGAACCAATCTGAACTTTGAGGCTACCTGTAAGTACTATGTCAAGCTCCTGACCTGCGTGTGTTGTAAGGTCAATATCCTTGCGTTCTGCGTTTTCGTCATATATGCAGTTTACATACAAAGGCTCGGATACTCTGTTTTTAAAGTTTGCAGCAAGGCTGTGATACACCATGCCGTGTGCCTGGTCTATCTTCTGTCCCTCACCGCGTCTTGTAACGGTAAAGGATTTTAAGTTGGCGCTTTCACCCTCGATAATATCGGTTACGCCCACTTTAAAAGCAAGAGCGCATCTGTAGATAAATGCAAAGCTAAGGTCGCGAGTGCCCTCTTCGCATTCTATGTACTGCTCTCTGGTAACATCAGTGAGCTTTGCCATAGTTTCTACGGAAATACCCTCTATCTGTCGCATTTCCTTGATTCTGGCAGCGACTTCATTCATTTTGAAGTCAAGGCCTGTCATGATTTCATCCATTGTGTGTTTCTCCTTTCGAATTCTTTGAGAAAACAAAAAAGTCGCCCCAAAGATAACTAAAAAGTCTTTGAGACGAGTTATATTCAATACCCGCGGTACCACTCAAATTGCATCGGCAAAACCGATACCCCTTCAGGCTCTATCAAGCCCTATGCACTAACGCAGCATTCTCGGAAAGGTTCTACTTGCCGGGAGGCTTTCTTCCTTTCAACTCGGGAGCTACAGCTGCCTACCTGTCCTTAATGGCTTGCACCGACCGCCACTTCTCTGCAAGGCATCAATAGGAGCACTCTCCTTCAAAGTCTTTAAAAATATTCAAATTTAAATAGATGATATCATAATATTGATGTTTTGTCAATCTTTTTCGCAAAAGTGTTGATTTTTGGCAGGCAAATGCTTATAATATCATTTAAAAGGAGTGAATATTATGAAAAAAATACTTGATTTATACATTGGCAAAGTTGATAACTTATTAAATAGCCTCAAACCGCTTGCAAGTGCAGACGGTATATTCGGCGAGGTGCATGCCCTGGTGGCAGAGATGCAGAAAGAAGCTGAAAACTGCAATGATGAAATGCTCTACCCTGCACTCTATAATGCGGCGGCTACTATAGCTACTGCTCCTGAGGGTTGCTCTGTTCGTCAGCTTAAAGAAGCCCTTGAAGAAGCAAGGGAAGAGATGAAAGTAATGAAAGAATATGTGTGAGCGTTAAAAAATGCACAGACCGTTAAGTGTCAAAAGCGAATAACTGTATGTGTTAATTTACCAAAACACAATTTTAATCTCGTAGAAATCCGCATATTCAAATGCGGATTTCATTTGATTATTTGCCACTTAACTTTGAACAAACTTCACCTCTCGCTGTACCTTTGTACAGCTTCGGGTTACCCTACGGTTCAGTTTGTCCACTCTGCACTATTTTTTATTCGCTCACTTGTTCGGTTAAAAAATGCACATTATCCCATAAAAAAGAATGTCTGCAATGGATTTACCCAAAAGAAAACCAACAAGATTAAAAGGATATGATTACAGCACAGCGGGTGCGTATTTTGTCACGATATGTACCAAAGACCGTAAACAGATATTATCCAAAATATCCGTAGGGCAGGGGCTTGCTCCTGCCGAAAACAATTTAACAATATACGGAAACATTGCAAAAAAGCAGATAGAATTATTGGAAAATCGTTATAACGGAATTAAAATAGACAAATATGTTATTATGCCAGATCATATTCACATTTTAGTTTCTGTTTGTGAAAAAACGGCAGGAGCAAGCCCCTGCCCTACAACATCGGATGTAATATGTTCATTTAAATCCATAACTACGAGAGATAGCAGAAAAGAAGGTTTGATTGAACCACATTTGTTTCAAGCATCTTTTCACGACCACATAATCCGCGGGAAAGCCGATTATGACAAAATATGGGAATACATAGATACCAATGTAGCCAAATGGGAAGATGATTGTTTTTACAATAAATAAACGGTGCAGTTGCACCGTTTTTTCTTTTTAAAAAAGAATGTTTTGTCGATATGTTGCCTTTGGGTAACTCGATATATTTGCT
>JAZLCB010000341.1:0-3428 GCA_045614005.1 Clostridia bacterium | reverse complement strand
CGGTGTAGGTAAGACAGTATTAATTCAAGAATTAATTCACAACGTAGCTCAAGAACATGGTGGTATTTCAGTATTCACAGGTGTTGGTGAACGTACACGTGAAGGTAATGACTTATATTACGAAATGAAAGAATCAGGAGTTTTAAGTAAAACTGCGTTAGTTTTCGGTCAAATGAATGAACCTCCAGGTGCTCGTTTAAGAGTAGCTTTAACTGGTTTAACAATGGCAGAATATTTCCGTGATGAAGAAAGACAAGACGTATTATTATTTATCGATAATATTTTCAGATTTACTCAAGCTGGATCAGAAGTATCTGCACTTCTAGGTCGTATGCCTTCTGCGGTTGGTTATCAGCCTACACTTGCTACCGAAATGGGTGCACTTCAGGAGAGAATAACTTCTACAAAGAAAGGTTCTATCACATCGGTACAGGCGGTTTATGTACCTGCCGATGACCTTACAGACCCTGCTCCTGCTACTACATTTGCCCATCTTGATGCTACTACAGTTCTTTCCAGACAGATTGCATCACTTGGTATTTATCCCGCGGTTGATCCCTTGGATTCCACTTCCAGAATACTCACACCCGATATTGTCGGTATTGAGCATTATGAAGTAGCAAAGGAAGTACAGCGTATACTTCAGAGATACAAGGAACTTCAGGACATCATTGCTATTATGGGTATGGATGAACTTTCCGAAGATGACAAGCTTCTTGTTAACAGAGCGCGTAAAATACAGAGATTCCTTTCTCAGCCATTCTCTGTTGCAGAACAGTTTACAGGTATGGAAGGTAAGTATGTACCGCTTAAGGAAACAGTAAGAGGCTTTAAAGAAATCATATCAGGTATGCATGACGAAATTCCCGAATCGTATTTCCTCTTCGCAGGTACAATAGACGAGGTAGTAGAAAAGTACAAAAAGGGGGAATAATTCTTGAGAGAATTTAACCTTAAGATATTTACTCCCGACGGAGTTATGTACGACGACACTGCAGAAAGTATTGTTGTAAGAACAACAGAGGGCGATGTGTGCATACTCTATGGGCACATAGACTACGCTACTACAATAGATTTCGGTAGGGTCAAAATACGCAAAAACGATGTTGAAACCTTTGCTTCATGCATGGGCGGTATGCTCACGGTAACAAAGGGCGAAGTTCGCATAGCAGCTACCACATTTGAGTTTGCAGACAAAATCGACGAAAGCCGAGCACTTGTCGCTAAGGAAAAGGCAGACGAGATTATTGCAAATTCTAAAGATCCTGATGCTGTCAGCCTCGCAGAGTTAAAACTCAAAAGAGCTCTGAATAGATTGAGCGTTGCCAAGAATAAGTGATAAATATAAAAACAAGCTGTTCTTTGTGTGGACAGCTTGTTTTTAAATAAAATTCAAAAAATATAAAAAATGTATTGACAAACATATGGTTTACTGCTATAATATTATCTCGTAAGGTTAATATTGGTTTGCGGGAGTGGCTCAGTGGTAGAGCGTCACCTTGCCAAGGTGAACGTCGCGAGTTCGAATCTCGTCTTCCGCTCCAGAAAATAACGACTTGTTTCGACAAGTCGTTATTTTTTTATTTGTATTTCTTGCAACACAGCATCATTTTTTGTTTTGATATTCCCTTGGCGAACATCCGTACTTTTCTGTAAAAGCACGCCAAAAGGTAGAAAAGTCTCCAAAGCCACTCATATAGCATATCTCTGTAATGGATTGCTTGGAGAAAACAAGCATTTTTGCAGCGTAGTCCAATCGCAGATTTGCAAGGTACTGCTTAGGACCTATACTCATATGCTTAGTAAACAATCTGGAAAGGTACGATGCGCTAACACAGGCATAGCTTGCAACATCCGACATGGATATATTATCCTGAAAGTTCAGTTGCATATAGTTAATTGCAAGTTTTACGGGGCTGTTTGGCACTTCGGTAGGGGTTTTGGTCACATTGTCTATCTGTCTGCAGATATTTACCATTATTGCATCCAAAAGTCCTTTGGAGTATTCCTCATTAAAAATCTCGGATTTATTTGTTTCTTTTTCAAAAATTTCAAAGAGGTTTGTAATGGTATTGAGCGCATCGTCCGAAAAAGAGAGCTTGGTTGTTTCGTTATGGAGCAGATATGAAAGCAGGGTGTCGTTTATGTAGCCGATTACAAATTGCAATGTATACAGCTCCAATTTATCGGATTTCAGGGTTATGTTGTGGAAGTCCGACAGATTGAATATAAACATGTCGCCCGATTTTCCGCCGTGCTTTTTGCCGTTTATCTCAAATTCACATTCACCGCTTACAATAAATTCAATTTCATAAAAGCTGTGCCAATGTGTCTCTACATAATCTGTAATTGTCTTCTTTTCTATAACTGCTGATTTGCCCAAGTAGGGTTCGGCAAGTCTTTGGAATTTTTTCACAAAACCACTCCTTCAAAAATATTATATAACCCTTGTGCAAAAAATGCAATGTTTTTTTACCATAGTGCAAAGCTTGCAATATAAAAAAGTGATACAATGATTAAAAATACTGTTTGGAGATGTTACTATGAAAAGATACGAAGGTAATCCAATTATAACTCCCGCAGATGTTAAGCCATCTCGCGAGGATTTTGAAGTTGTATGCGTTTTTAATTGCGGTGTTACCAAGTTTGAGGACGAAACACTTTTGCTCATGAGAGTGGCAGAAGTACCCAAAAACGACAACCCCGATGTGTTTCTTGCACCTATGCTTGATGCACAGACAAATGAGCTTATCATAAAGAGCTACGACAAAACCGATAAGTCCATAGATTTTTCGGACTCCAGATTTGTTATAACTCCCGATGACAGAGTACTCACATCTATTTCACATTTCAGAATTGCAAGAAGCAAAGACGGCTTTAACTTTGTTATAGACGAAAAGCCTGCAATGTTTCCCTGCAACAAATACGAAAGATTCGGTATAGAAGACCCTCGTATAACCAAGATTGACGATACATACTATATCAACTATAGTGCTTGTTCCAATGTTACAGGAGTAACAACCAACCTTGCTTCTACAAAGGATTTCAAGACATTCACCCGTCACGGTGTTATCTTTACACCCGACAACAAGGATGTAGCTATCTTCCCCGAAAAGATTAACGGTAAGTATATTGCCTTCAATCGACCTGCTTCCGCTGAGTACGGCATGAGAGATATGTGGATTTCCGAATCCGACAACCTCGTATACTGGGGTAACCACAAGCAATTTATGGGCGGCACTAAGGAAAGCTGGGATGGCGGACGAATCGGCTGTAGTGCAGTTCCTTTCCGTACAGAAAAAGGATGGATAGAAATCTATCATGCTGCAGACGAAAGCGACAGATATTGCCTTGGTGCACTTCTTCTTGATCTCGAAGATCCTACCAAGATTATTGCACGCTCACGCGGTCCTATAATCGAGCCTACC
>JAZLCB010000340.1:0-3297 GCA_045614005.1 Clostridia bacterium | reverse complement strand
GATGTTGTATCTACATTTGAATATGTAAGACTTCATTCGGATTTTTACAAAGATGCACTAAGAGGTGTGGTATCGTGCAAAGCCGACGGTGACTATGCTGTAGAAATCACTTTGGATTCTGTGGTTTCCAATTTTGTCTGCAATTTGGATTTCCCCATTCTTCCGTCGGGCATTACAGAGGCGGAGTTTTTCTCGTCAAAGTTTGCCATAAACGGTACAGGAAGATATAAGTACAAAAAAACCACTCCCTATGTAAGTCTGGAACTTACAAAAAACACCGAGTGGCACGGCAAGGATAATGTATATATACCTACGGTTAATATCCGTTTTGTAGACGATAACGAAGGTATGCTCTATGCCTTTGATGCAGGCGAAACAGATATAATAACAACCGAGCGTGCAAGATGGGGTGAGTTTTCCTACACGGGCGATTACAAAACATACGAAGTCACCACAACCAAGTATGTGTTCGTGGGTATAAATACCCAAAACGGTGTGTTTGCTGATGTAAAATTAAGACAGAGTTTGTCCTCTGTACTGGACAAAGACACTCTCATTGATACCGTAATGTTCTCACATGCGGCACCTGCCGACACTCCGCTAAGCTCCAAGGCATACTTTTTCCGTAATGATGAATCCGAAAAAACTAAGTATGATGCCAAAGAGCTGACAGATGCAAAAATAGATAAGCTCTTTGTCCTCTGCAACGAGGAGGACAAGACCAAGGTAGCTATTGCAGAATATATCTGCCGTGCTCTTGAAGAAATCGGAGTTAAGGCGGAACTTTCTTATGTGAATTACGAAACCTATATTTCCAAGATTAATTCGGGCGATTATCAGCTCTATATAGGCAAGGTAGATGTAAAGAGAGACAGCAATCTCGAATTTATGTTTGGCAAAGCTTCGGCTCAGCCACCTGTAGAAAATGAAGACGGCGAAATTATCGAACAACCCGTTGTTATTCAATCAAGGGGCGGAATAAGCAATTTTGCAGATACCAAGCTTACAGACATCATAGATAACCTGAATAGTGCAAAAGATGCCGAGGCTATGAAGCTTTCGTACAATAATCTTAAGATTTTCTACGAGGCTAACTATCCGCAGATACCGCTGTTTCATATGAATGATGCCATATTTGTAAACAGCAGAATAAAAGGCGCGTTAAAGCCGAATCTTACGAGCTTCTATGCGGATATTGGCGGAATATATATAGAATAAAAAGGGATGCGCTTATCATCCTATCTTTTCAAAATCAAAAAATGGTGTATTAATTCATAAGAATTAGTACACCATTTTTGTTGTCAGTTAAAACAAGCTTGTCTGCTCACTTTCTTTATTATCCTCATCTTTGAGGTAATATCCTGCTGCAGGTATGTTTCTTGCTCTGTAGTAATCGGGATTGGAAAGGCCCGATTCCGAAAGGAGAACGGCTTTTTTGAGCACGCTCTTTTTCTTTAAGTTCATTACTATTACGCCTTGTGTATCTCTTGTGGTTTTTTCGGGTATTGCCGAGGTGTTAAATACCACAACCTTGTCAAGGTTGGTATATAGAGCTATGTCTGTATCCTCGGGGCTGTATATTACCGATACAAGAGGGAACTTCTTGCAGTAAGCATTTATAAGCTTCTTGCGGTTTGTCTTTGTTTCGTAGCAGTTTAGCGGTATCTTTGCGCCTCTGCCGTTTTCAAAGATGTATGTTATATTGCCCTTGTAGTCGTTTGTGGGGATAATATACACAATTCTTTCGCCGGGTTCCATTTCAAGAATATTGGGCAAGAAGTGTCCCCAATCGCTCGCCTTACAATCTGCCACATCATAGAGCTTCACCTTGTAGGCATTCTGCTTGTCACTTATAAGCACAAGGTCGGATACGTTGGTGCTGTCCCATTCGCACAGCATATATGCATCGTCTTTGAGCTTCTGCGCACCCGAGGAACGGAGCGAAACATGGGATATCTTCTTTAAGTAGTTATCCGATGTAAGGAATACACGGAGGTTATAGTTATCTATAGCTTCGGTAGCATCAAACTCTTCAACCTCGTCCTCGTTTAATATGGTGGTTCTTCTGTCTTTGCCGTATTTCTTGCTTATCTCTTTAAGCTCGGATATTATGATTTTCTTAACTTCCTTAACATCCTTTACGATTTTGTCGAGTCTGTCAAGTTCTTTGTTAAGGTCGTCTATATCACTGATGCGGTTTAATATGTATTCTTTGTTTAAGTTACGGAGCTTGATATCTGCTACATACTCAGCCTGAATTTCGTCTATATCAAATCCACGCATAAGGTTGGGTACTACATCCTCGTCCTTTTCGGTTTTGCGGACGATTTCTATAGCCTTGTCTATGTCCAATAGGATTTTCTTAAGACCTTCGAGCAGGTGGAGCTTGTGTGTGAGCTTGTTTATGTCGTACTTTGTCTTTCTTATTATACAATTTGTACGGAATGCACTCCACTTTTCGAGGATTTCTCTTATGCCCATTACCTTGGGCACATTGCCGTCGAGTATGTTAAAGTTACAGCTGAAGCTATCCTCTAAGGGTGTCATCTTAAATAACTTCTGCATAAGGGCATCGGCATCGGTGCTCTTTTTTACATCCAGAGTTATCTTAAGACCGTTTAAGTCGGTTTCATCTCTAAGGTCGGTTATCTCGCGGACTTTGTTGTTTTTAATAAGCTCCACGATTTTATCTATTATAGCTTCCGAAGTGGTGGTGTAGGGGATTTCATATATTTCTATAAATCCGTTCTTTTTGTCATAACGCCACTTGCTTCGTACCTTGAAGCTTCCTCTGCCTGTTTCGTATATCGAAGCGAGGGCTTCCTTGTTGTATATGATTTCGCCACCTGTAGTAAAGTCGGGGGCAATGAGTGTTTCCATAAGGTCGCACTTAGGATTTTTCAGGTAAGCTATGGTTGTATCGCACACTTCCTTTAGGTTAAAGGAGCAAACACAGTTTGCCATACCTACCGCAATACCCTGATTGGGGTTTACAAGTATGTTTGGAAATGTTACGGGCAGGAGCACAGGCTCTTTCATAGTACCGTCGTAGTTGTCGGTAAAGTCTACGGTGTTTTTGTCTATGTCCTTAAAGAGCTCTTTGCTTATTTCGTCGAGCTTAACCTCGGTATAACGCGATGCGGCATATGCCATATCGGAGCTGTACTGCTTACCGAAGTTACCCTTCGAATCCACGAAGGGGTGAAGCAGCGCGCCGTTGCCGCGCGTAAGGCGCACCATCGTTTCGTATATGGCGGCATCGCCGTGGGGGTTTAATTTCATCGTCGCGCCGACGAT
>JAZLCB010000339.1:0-3192 GCA_045614005.1 Clostridia bacterium | reverse complement strand
TGGCCTCCGACTTACCCAGATTGCAGGTAGAGACTTTACCGTAGAAATCGGAGAAGTAGCACAGCTTGCATCCGGTGCGGCAATGGTAAGATACGGCGATACCGTAGTTCTTGCTACTGCTACTGCATCAGCTAAGCCCAGAGACGGCGTAGACTTCTTCCCCTTAAGCGTTGACTACGAGGAGAAGATGTATTCCGTAGGTAAGATTCCCGGCGGATTTTTAAAGAGAGAGGGTAAGCCCAGCGAAAAGGCTATCTTAACCTCCAGAGTTATCGACAGACCTATAAGACCCCTTTTCCCCAAGGATTACAGAAATGATGTAGGTCTTGTTACCACAGTTATGTCCGTAGACATAGACAACTCCCCCGAAGTATGTGCAATGAACGGTGCTTCCATAGCTATCTCCATTTCACAGATGCCCTTTGCAGGTCCTGTAGGTGCAGTTGTTGTAGGTCTTGTAGACGGCGAATTCGTAATCAACCCCACATTAGCACAGCGCGAAGTAAGCGAAATGTATGTTACTGTTGCAGGTACTAAAGAAAAGGTTGTTATGATCGAAGCAGGCGCAAACGAAATCAAAGAAGATGTTATGTTCAATGCTATCGTTTACGCACACGAAGAAATCAAGAAGATTTGTGAATTTATAGATACCATCGTTGCAGAAGTAGGCAAGCCCAAGGAACCCTACACAGCACACGAAGTTGATCACGAACTCTACGACAAAGTGTATGCATTCTCTTATGACAAGGTTTGTGTTGCTATAGATACAGACGACAAGAGAATCCGTGACGAAAGAATGAAGGTTCTTACCGATGAGCTCATGGAACACCTCGGCGAATACGGCGAAGGCAGAGAGGCAGAAATCGACGAAATCTTCTACAAGATTCAAAAAGAAATCGTAAGAAAGTGGCTTATAGAAGACCACAAGAGAGTAGACGGCAGAGGTATCGACGAAATTCGTCCCTTAAGCGCAAGCGTAGGCATACTCCCCAGAACACACGGTTCGGGTCTCTTCTCCAGAGGTCAGACACAGGTTCTCACTATAGCTACCTTAGGTGCTGTAAGTGAATCCCAGACAATAGACGGTATCGACGAAGAAACTTCCAAGAGATACATGCACCACTACAACTTCCCCTCATACTCTGTTGGCGAAACAAAGCCCTCCAGAGGCCCCGGCAGAAGAGAAATCGGTCACGGTGCTCTTGCAGAAAGAGCTCTTAAGCCCGTTATTCCTTCCGAGGAGGAATTCCCTTATTCAATAAGACTCGTATCCGAAGTTCTTTCTTCCAACGGTTCTACATCTCAGGGTTCTGTATGCGGTAGTACACTTGCTCTCATGGATGCAGGTGTTCCGATTAAGGCTCCCGTTGCAGGTATTTCCTGTGGTCTTATCACATCCGGTGATGACTTCATGACAATGGTAGATATTCAGGGTGTAGAAGACTTCTACGGCGATATGGACTTCAAGGTAGCAGGTACAAAAGAAGGTATCACAGCTATTCAGATGGACATCAAGGTAGACGGTCTTACCTATGATATAATCAAAGAAGCATTCGAAAAGACAAGAGTAGCAAGAAACTACATCTTGGACGAAGTAATGCTCAAGGCTATAGATGCTCCCAGAACAGAGCTCTCCAAGTATGCTCCCAAGATTATCACAACCAAGGTTCCTGTAGAAAAGATTAAGGATGTTATAGGTTCCGGCGGTAAGGTAATCCAGAAGATTATAGCAGATACAGGCGTTAAGATTGATATCAATGACGACGGCTCCGTATTCATTCTTTCCGAAGATTCCGAAGCAGCTAACAGAGCCCTTGCTACAATCGAAGGCATAGTTGCAGAACCCGAAGTAGGCAAGATCTATAAGGGTAAGGTAACAAAGCTCATGGAATTCGGTGCATTCGTAGAATTCATGCCCAATCGTGAAGGTCTTGTACACATCTCCAAGCTCGATACCAAGAGAGTAAACAAGGTTGAAGATGTAGTATCCGAGGGTGACGAAATAATGGTTAAACTCGTAGAAATAGACAAGATGGGCAGAAACAACCTTTCCAGAAAAGATGCTCTTGCTGATTTAGAAGCAGAAAAGGCTGAAAATACAGAAGAATAATTCTAAAATTAAACACCGTTTGTTCATATGAACAGACGGTGTTATTTTGTGCAAAATCATGCCCGGATTTGTTGACAACATATACTATTAAATGATATAATTATTATAACTGTGACAGAGAGGAGACAACTTATGAAAACATTGTTCAAAAATGCTTATATACATGGCTTTGGCAAATCGGATTTACTCGTATCCGATTCTGTTATAGTTGATATTTGTAAGAGCATAGATGTTTCCAATGCAGACAAAGTATATTATCTTGATAATTTATATATTTTTCCCGGGTTTACAGATGTTCATGTGCATCTTCGAGAGCCCGGTTTTTCGTATAAGGAAACAATCCTCACAGGTACAAAGGCATCGGCAAGAGGCGGTTATACCGCAGTTTGTTCAATGCCGAATTTAAACCCCGTACCCGATAATTACGATAATCTCAAAAAACAGCTCGATATCATAGATAGTGATGCTGTAATCCGCGTATATCCCTTTGGCTCTATTACCGTAGGGCAGAAGGGCGAAGAACTTGCGGATATGGAAGCTATGTCGCCCTACGTTATAGGTTTTTCCGACGACGGCAAGGGTGTGCAAAGTACCGATATGATGCTTACTGCCATGCAAAAGGCAAAGAAGCTCGGCAAGATAATCTCTGCACATTGCGAGGACGAAACCCTCCTCAACGGCGGTTATATACACGATGGCGACTATGCAAGAGAACACGGTCACAAGGGCATATGTTCCGAGAGTGAGTGGGGTCCCGTAGCAAGGGATATAGAGCTTGTTAAAAAAAGCGGTGTGTCCTACCATGTTTGCCATGTTTCCGCAAAGGAAAGCGTGGATATCATTCGTAAGGCGAAGGCTGAGGGAATCAATATCACCTGCGAGACCGGACCGCACTATCTCACCATGACTCATGACGAGATCAAGGACGAGGGACGCTTCAAGATGAATCCTCCCATTCGTGATGCCGCCGACCGTGATGCGCTTATTGAGGGTATCAAGGACGGTACGGTGGATATGATAGCAACCGACCACGCTCCGCACTCCGCTGAGGAGAAGAGCAAGGGGCTGAAGGGTAGCGCTAT
>JAZLCB010000338.1:0-4242 GCA_045614005.1 Clostridia bacterium | reverse complement strand
CGTAAATAAGTGGGATCTTATCGAAAAGTCCACAAAGACTATGGAACTCTATCGCAACGATGTTCAGAGAGATCTTTCGTATATGACATATGCACCAATATGTTTCTTCTCGGCTCTTACAGGCTCAAGATTAAACAAGGTGTTTGAACTTATAAAGTATGTAAACATTCAGCATGCAATGCGTATATCCACAGGCGTGTTAAACGATGTGTTAAATGAGGCAATCACAAAGGTTCAGCCTCCGTCGGACAAGGGTAAGAGACTCAAGGTTCTCTATATTACTCAGGCATCTACAAAACCGCCTACATTCATTCTTTTTGTCAACGACAAAGAGCTCGCACACTTCTCTTATGTAAGATATATCGAAAACCAGATTCGAACAGCATTCGGTCTGGAGGGAACGCCCATAAGATTTATAATAAGAGAACGCGGAAAGGATAACTGATATGAAAATACTTGCTGTTGTAATTAGTTCTGTTGTTGCTTACCTTTTAGGAAGCATAAATACTGCAATAATACTTTCAGCTCTTAAGGGCAAAGATATAAGAAAAGAAGGTAGTGGCAATGCGGGTGCTACCAATACTCTTCGTGTCATGGGCAAAAAGGCTGCAGGTCTTGTTGCACTCTTTGATGGATTAAAAGGAGTAATTGCCGTTCTTATAGCAATGCTCGTGTGTTACCTTATGGGAGAAGGTGCGCCCGAAGCATACTACTTCTCTGCAGTTTTTGTTATGTTAGGTCATATTTACCCCTTGTACTTCTCGTTTAAAGGCGGTAAGGGTGTTATGACCACTATTTCAGTTATATTCATGCTCGACTGGCGTATAGGTCTTATAATGTTTGCACTCTGTATTGCTATAATGCTCATAACACGCTATGTATCACTGGGCTCATGTATAGGCGCAGTTTTGTTTCCTGTTCTTGTGGCAATATTCCATACAGAAGATACCGCATTTATAATATCGGCAATTCTGATAGGTGCTTTGGTAGTGTTTAAGCACCGTACAAATATTGTAAGACTTGTAAAAGGCACAGAGTCAAAATTAAACTTCAGCAAATAATGGAGGAATTTCAATGTTAAGATTTGACTATTCAAAGGCAAAAGAATTTATATCTGATGAAGAAATATCCGCAATGGAAGCTTCGGTAGAGCTTGCAGCAAAAGCTCTTGCAGAGGGTACAGGACTCGGAAATGACTTTCTCGGTTGGGTGGATCTTCCCAAAAATTACGATAAAGAAGAATTTGCAAGAATAAAGAAGGCATCGGACAAAATAAAATCCGATTCCGATGTGCTTGTGGTTGTAGGTATAGGTGGTTCGTATCTTGGTGCTAAGGCTGCAATAGAGATGCTTACAGATAGCTTCTACAATCTTCGTGCAGACCGCAAGACACCGCAGATTTTGTACGCAGGTAACTCCATAAGCTCAAGCTATCTTTCCGACCTTATGGATTATATCAAGGATAAGGATTTTTCTGTTAATATCATATCCAAGTCGGGTACTACTACAGAACCTGCAATTGCTTTCAGAATGCTCCGCACTCTTCTCATAGAAAAGTACGGCGAGACTGAAGCTAAAAAAAGAATATATGCTACTACAGACAAGGCAAGAGGAGCACTCAAAGAGTTTTCCGATAAGGAAGGCTACGAGACTTTTGTAATTCCCGATGATGTAGGCGGAAGATTTTCCGTTCTTACAGCTGTAGGTCTTCTTCCTATAGCTTGTGCAGGCATAGATATAGACGAAATCATGCGCGGTGCTTCCGATGCTGCGGATGAGTATTCCAAGCCATTTAACGAAAACGATTGCTACAAATATGCCGCAGTAAGAAATATCTTAAACCGTAAGGGCAAAGATGTGGAGCTCATGGTAAATTATGAGCCTGCACTTGTATACTTCTCCGAATGGTGGAAACAGCTCTTCGGCGAGAGTGAAGGCAAGGACAACAAGGGTATTTTCCCTGCTTCGTGCAGTTTCTCTACAGACCTTCATTCCATGGGACAGTACATTCAGGACGGCAGAAGACTTATGTTCGAAACCGTACTCAAGGTGGATGCTCCCAAGTCTGATGTAGAAGTACCCTATGATGAGGCAAATGTAGACAAACTCAACTTCCTTGCAGGCAAAACCGTAGATTTTGTAAATACCAAGGCGTTTCAAGGCACACTTCTTGCTCACACAGACGGAAGCGTTCCAAACCTTGTTATAAATATCCCCAAGCTTGATGCATACAACTTTGGTGCACTTGTGTATTTCTTTGAAAAGGCTTGCGGAGTAAGCGGATATGTACTGGGTGTTAATCCCTTTAATCAGCCGGGTGTAGAAGCATACAAGAAGAATATGTTTGCACTCCTCGGCAAACCCGGATACGAAGAAGAAAAAGCAGAGCTCGAAAAAAGGTTATAATATGAATCTTACACCACGACTACTTAAAATTGCATCACTCGTACCGCAGAATTCTGTTCTTGCGGATGTAGGCACAGACCATGCATATGTACCTGTATACTGTATATTAAACGGTATATGCGCCGGTGCACTTGCCATGGATATAAACGAAGGTCCGCTTAAAAACGCTGAGGAAACCGTAAAGAATTACGGTGTTTCCGACAGGGTAGAGCTTCGCCTTTCGGACGGACTTTGCAAGATGGAAGCGCACGAAGCCGATACTGTAGTAATCGCAGGTATGGGCGGACTTCTTATAAAATCCATATTGGAAAAGGCAGATTTAAAAGAGGGCACAACACTCATTCTTCAGCCTATGCTTGCGCAGAAAGAACTCAGAGAATACCTGTATGCAAACGGCATTTCAATAACCGATGAGTATCTTGCCAAGGAGGATAACAAAATATATAATATCTTCGTGGCAAAGGTGGGGTATAAAACCGAATATACCTTTGACGATATCCTTATAGGCAGAAATGTATGTCAAAATTCTCCCGACCTTTTTGGCTTTTATAAAGATAAAGAGGTAGCTGTCCGCAACAAGATTCTCGGCGGTTTAAATAACGCCAAGGTTAAAGACGAAGATGCAATAGAGTCTGTTACAAAAGAACTTGAAAGGTGGCTTGAATATGAAGATAAGTAAAATAGCAGAGCTTATAGAAGCTTGCTTTCCTCTTCATTATGCATTCGATCATGACAATGTAGGACTTCTTGTAGGCGATGCCGATACAGAAATTACAGGCATACTTACTACCTGCGATGTAGATATGGGCGTAGTGGAAGAGGCTATCAAAAAAGGTTGCAACCTCATAGTAAGCCATCACCCTATAATGTTTTCGCCCATAAACAGGATTACAGAAGCTACATCAGAGCAGAAGTTCATACGTAAAATGATTCAAAACGATATAGCACTCTACAGCGCACACACCAACCTCGATGCAGGTGTAGGCGGTATTAATGACCTTATGGCATCTATGCTCGGCATGGAAGATACCGAGGTAGTGGATGTAGTATGCACCGATGAGAGGGGTACACACGGCTTTGGCAGAATGTGCACTCTTAAGGAAAAAATCACCTTGAAAGAACTCATGGACAAAGTGATAGATGCTTTTGGTGCAGACGGTCTGCGCTATGCAGGAAATCCCGATAGAGTTATAGAAACCGTAGCCATAAATACAGGTGGTGGTGCAAGCATATTAAATGATTGTATTGCCAAGGGTTGCGACTGCTTTATTACAGGTGACATCAAGTACAACGGCTATCGCGATGCCGTAGATGGCGGTATGTGTGTTATAGATATAATGCACTATGATAGCGAGCAGATATCCAAAAAGTGGTTTGAAGATTTCTTTACCAAAAACGGTATAGATGTTCCCATATATAGAAGCGAAAGCAATATCAACCTTATAAAATCTTACAAGTAAATATGTAAACATGACCGGGCCAGACAGTTGCGGGCGGAAGCCGAAAGGCTCCGTACGAGGAAAGTCCGAGCATCATAGAGCAGGGTGCCGGGTAACTCCCGGTGGAGGCGACTCTAAGGAAAGTGCAACAGAAAGATATACCGCCACATTTGTGGTAAGGGTGAAAAGGTGAGGTAAGAGCTCACCGGTGCGGGGGAGACCTCGCAGCCGTGTAAACCCCATCCGATGCAACACCGTACATGACGGCTATGCCGTTTTGGGGAGGTTAAGCCTGCTCGGCGTCTCCCATAGGTGGCTTGAGGTGTGCAGAAATGTATGCCCTAGATAGATAACTGTCCAATACAGAACTCGGCTTACAGACCCGGTCATAACTTAC
>JAZLCB010000337.1:0-3625 GCA_045614005.1 Clostridia bacterium | reverse complement strand
CATCATCGTTCCGTACGCCGCAACACCGTCCTCGCCGATATATTTCAATAGTTGCAAATTATACACCATACCGACAAGATTCATCGAAACGTTCGCCATAAATTCCGAAGATCCGTTTGCAGATGCTTTAATAAGTGCCCTTGGTTCAAATGAACATTTTCCGAGGGTGAGTATACTTTTGTTTTTCCTTGCAAAGTATATAAGCGGTATTAATCCGCCCACCACCTGACTAAGTCCCGTTGCAAGCGAAGCACCAACTATTCCTAATGGTATTATAGCTACAAGCAGTGCATCGAGTACCATGTTTGTAACGCCCGAAGCCACGGTAACAATAAGTCCGAGTTGTGGTTTTTCTGCCGTTACAAAAAACGAGTGGAACATAAGCTGAAGCACAAAGAACGGTAGTGTAACAAGCTGAATTCTTGCGTATACAATACAGTTTTCCAGCGTTTCACCGCTTGCACCGAGCATAGCGGATATAGGACGGATAAATATAAACCCCAAAATGCCAAATACACAGCCCATTATAAAACCGGTATATACAAAAAGCGAAAAGTGCCTGTTTGCTTTGTCGGGATTGCCCTCGCCAAGCTCCTTGGCAACAATGGCGCTTCCTCCCGTGCCGAGCATAAAGCCTACCGTAGCACATATCATAAGAAACGGAAATATAAGGTTTACCGCGGTAAAGGGTATTTTGCCTATAAAGTTTGATACAAAAAATCCATCTACCACACCGTATATAGATGTAAAAATCATCATTGCTATAGATGGTATGGTAAATGCAAGAAGCTTTTTGTAAGTAAAGTGGTCAGAAAGTTGTATTTTCATAAGCTGTCTCCTTTGTGGGGATGTGCCGATGTGAGTTGACACATTATGGTACTTTGTGTTAAAATGCAGAAAATATTTGTTATAAAGGTGAGAATCATGTATAAACTCATTACGCCCCAAGAGGCAAAAAGAATAATGGATACCTGCACAGATTGCATTATTCTGGATGTACGAAGACCCGATGAATTTGAAAAAGGTCATATCGCAGGTGCAATAAACATACCGCATACCGAGATAACCGACAGAGTTCAGGATGTACTAAAGGACAAAGATGCCCTGATACTTATATATTGCCGTTCGGGCAGAAGAAGCAAGTTTGCCGCACAACTTATGGCAAATATGCGTTATACCAATATCATGGAGTTTGGCGGTATATTGGATTGGCCATATGAAGTGGTAAAGGATTAAAACTTGTTGTAAAACACAGTTTCGTCCATGGGGCGGAATGTGTTATGAAATTCATGCACGGGAGCATCCTCGTGCGGATATCCCATTACAAGAAGTGCATGAGGAATAATCTCTTCGGGAATATCAAATTCCTTTCTTACGGCATTGGGGTCAAAGTACATTACCCAGCAAGTTCCCACGCCTATGCTGTGAGCCATAAGCATCATATGAGTAGTAACTATAGATGCATCCACAGGGGCGGAGAGGTCGCCGTTAAAAGGACTCTTCCAAGATTCGTTTTTGTTGTAGCATACAAGCATTGCACAAGGTGCGCCAAAGTGACATTTGGTGCACTTTTTTAATTTTTCTATAGATTCTTTTGTGTTTAGCACAAGTATTCTCTGTGGTTGAAAGTTGCATCCCGTAGGTGCAAGATGCCCTGCCGAAAGTATCTTGTCCATATCGGCTTGACTTACGGGAGTTTCCTTGAATTTTCGTACAGAGTATCTTTCGGTAATTACTTTTTCAAATTCCATTTTTTGCCTCCTGACTGTCCGTTTTAACGTACACCTCGCATGGTAATATATGAATATAAAATATTTGCGAGGAGGAAAAATATATGTTTTTAAAGATTGCTTTGTTTGTTGTAGTCGGTATATCGGTTTTTCTTGCAGACACCATGTCATTTACCAAGAAGCGTGATGCTTAATTTTTGGTTATTATCACCGTGATGGGCGGGTTGTTTGGTCGGTTGTAAAAGTCGTGTGCCACAATGGTAAAAGCCTTGTGATCAATCTCTTTCAAATACTCCATAACACCCTCTTTTTCTTCTGTACCCGTATTTTTACCGTGGTAAACGGAAATCGATACAAATCCGCCCTCATCTATAAGATTAAGAGCCTTATCTATTGCCTTTATGCTGGTGTCGGCATGTGTGCATATGCTGTGATCGCCACCGGGCAGATAGCCGAGGTTGAATATTACAGCACGCACTTTTTGGGTAACGTACTTATCCATATCGGAGTGCGAATCAAGTATAAGCTCGGCGTTAGTGTACCCACTTGCAACGAGCTTATTTTTTGTCGCCTCTATGGCAGAGGGCTGTATGTCAAAGGCAAATACCTTGCCCTCTTTTCCTACAGCTTCGCAGAGTTTAAGGGTGTCGTTGCCGCCTCCTGCGGTGGCATCTACGGCTATATCGCCACTTTTTATATAATTTTTTATAAAGTATTCAGTTATGTGTCGTGGTTGAAGCATATTTATAACCTCCGTGCTTAGTATATTCTATCACAGTATTTCGTATATGTCTATGGTGTCGGTTAATTTTTGGTGCTATTTTGCGAATATATGGTTACTCTTCTGTTTGACGAATCAGAGCGAAATATGATATAATTTTATCAGATCCAAATAAGCACACGGGAGTTGAACCTCGCATGGTTTTAAATCACCAATTTGGTCTAATACCGCGTAAAAACTCTTGAAAATATGTTCAACATTCTCTGCGAGTTTTTACTCATCTTATCCAAAATTGGTTGTTTTAAAACTCTTCGACCTTAAATGCATAAAATTTAGTACAATTTTTATGCGGAGGACGAAGGTAGGCTGACGCCTTGCGAGGACGACAAATAAAAAGTGTGCAAATTTTAAAAATTTAAGGCATACGGGGTTCGACTCCCGTGTGCTTAAGGAGGATAATTATGAAAAAAGCAAAAAGAATCGGTGCGGTTATTATTGCATTGGCTTTATTTGTAAGCACATTTGCAGTAGCATTTGCCGATGAAACACAAAGTACCAAGTACGGACAGTATATATCCGACATGGCAGAAAAAGGTATTGTAAAAGGCTATGGTAATAATAGCTTCGGTGCAGATGACCTCTGTACAAGAGAGCAGTTTATTACATTCCTTTACAGAGCATCCGGCTCACCCGAAGTTGCAAACAAGCTAACATTCCCCGATGCAGTAGAAGGTGCATACTATGCAGACGCTTTGGCATGGGGATACGAAAACAAAATTATAAAGATTTTTGAAGACGGTACAATAGGCGTAGGCAAGAGTGTAGACCGTGCACACGCTGCAAGCTTCCTCTATGCGTGGGGCAAGCTTATAAGCAAGGCAGACAACAGAAACGGTGTTTATCTTACAGATTACACCGATGCTGCAGATGTACCGCTTTATGCGCGTACAGCATTTGCATGGCTTATGTCCAGAGAGCTTGTAGAAGTAAAGGACGGAGCTATGCTTCCTCTTACAGAGGTTACAAGAGGCTGGACCATATATGCAATAAGCGATATCTTAAATAAGCATATCTGCCTCTGGACAGAGTGCAAGGATAACGGCGACGGTACACACACCAATGTTTGCACAGCAGACGATGGTCATAGCGAAGTTGCAGAGCACACATTCAACAA
>JAZLCB010000336.1:0-6884 GCA_045614005.1 Clostridia bacterium | reverse complement strand
GGTGGAATAGACCCCATAGCCAAGAAGACAATCATAAAGTAAAGGAGAGAGTACAATGAACATACAACAGCTTAAAAGAGCAGTTTCATTATTACTCTGCTTATTGCTTATGACCTCAGTATTTAGTGTCGCTTTTGCGGACGTGGAACCCTATAGAATAGAGTTCCACGTAAGCACCGCAGGTAGCGATGCCAATTCCGGTTCGGCAGACAAGCCTTTTGCTACATTGGCAAGAGCTGCCAAAGCAGTAAGCGACACACCTCATTACGGCGTGCCTGTAGATGTTATTATCCATGGCGGTACATACAGATTAAGTGGTGTTACAGAGCTTTTTGGCGGTAACATAAGCGGTACCGAAGATGCTAAGGTAACATTCAAATCGGCAGGAGACGGCGAAGTTTTGTTCAGTGGTTTCAAAAGCATTGATGTTTCGCAGTTTAATGAAGTAACAGACCCCGATATGAAGGTGAGATTCAATCCCGAAGCACTTCCTTACATAGGTGCTCTTGACCTCAAAGCTCAGGGCTTTGAAAGAGATAACCTCGATATGCTTCTCGGTAAGAGCCGTGAAAACTCCGTACCCGATACACTTGAGTATCTTGTAATGAGATTAAACGGCAAGGAGCAGTACCTCGCACAGTGGCCTAACTACGGCGAGTTTGCTAAAGTGGGTAAGGTATTAAATGCAGGTGCTACTTCCAGAACATCCAAAGACCCCAGAGCTATATTCAAGTATTCCTACAGTAATATAAGTAACTGGGCAGATCCTTCCACAGCTATCATAAGAGGTTACTTAAGTAATGTTTACCTGGAGCAGTGGAACGCTATTGCGAATATCGACAAAGAAAACCAGACAATACAGATGAAGTACTACAATGTGTCTCCCGGTCTTAAAGAGGGCAGAACATGGAGAGTACTCAATGTAGCAGAGGAGCTTGATGTTCCCGGAGAGTATTTCATAGACTTAAATACTATGACTCTCTACTTCTATCCTCCCTACAAGATTTCTATGGAAGATAAGCTTGAGCTTGCAGTTACCAAGGATGCACAGCTCAAGGTAACAGAAGCACAGCACATTGTGTTTGACGGCCTCACATTCGAAGGCTTCAGACTTACAGGCGACAAGATGGGTCTTTTCGATCTTTTAAAGACACATTATGTGGAAATCAGAAATTGTAAATTCGGTTACAATGCCGGCGGTAGTGCTGTTATCATAAAGGAAGGAACAAATAATACCGTAGAAGCATGTCTGTTCTACAATACAGGTGCTCTCGGTGTAAGCTTATTCAACGATGGCTACAGCACCAGCTATGCAGAGTATCCCAACCTTGAACCGGATAACAACCGCATAATAAACAACCATTTCTACAACACAGGTCACGAAAACCTCCAGTCTGCAGGTTTTGCGGTAGGTCATAGTATTACCTCAAACCATGCCAGTGATGCAAACGTAGGTAATGTTGTAAACAATAACCTTATTCACCATCTCTATGGTGGTATGGCTATAACCGCTATGATGGAATACGATATCAGCAATAACGAAATCGCTAACGTATGTCGTATCCTCGCAGACTATGGTCCTATATATATAGGTGCATACAAGCATGCATACGGTAACACTGTAAGATACAACTATATCCACCACTTTGAGTCTGCGATTGACCCGTCCTACGCGGTTAACGGTATTTACTTAGACGACTGGAACAGTGGTAACTTTGCAGAAAACAACATTCTCATACCTCACTCTCACGGTTCTGTTAACTGTATCATGAGTGTTGGTGCATACCAGACAGTAAGAAACAACATCTCTGTAGATACCAAAAACGGTCTTTCTCTTACAAACAGAACCACACTCTACGGCGGTTCACAGACAGTTATCAATGGTCAGGTAAACAGATTCTCTGCACTTCCTGAAAACATGGTAGAAAAGTACGGATTCCTTGCCAACGTAAAGCCCAAGACACTTGAGCTCGGCGGTCTCTTTGCTACCATGGGTAACGTAATAACAGGCAACTTTACCGTAAATGGTAAGAACAGAATCACAGACCTCGTTCTGGAGCATGCCGAAAAGGTAGAAAACAATACCGCAATTGAAGAAAAAGACTACAGCATGTTCGTAGACCCCGATAACCATGACTGGCGTATCAAGTCCGAGTATGCAGAGGCGAATGGTCTTGATGAAGGAATCATGACCGACAAGAACTTCTCCATGGATCAGATCGGTATTCAGAAGGATGTATGGGATCCCAAGAACCCTCTCGACTCCTTCCGTCACATATACCCCAAGAACGGCGAGGAAAACCTCTACAACAAGGACGTAGTTCTTAACTGGGAGCCTGCTCTCTTTGCCGATGAGTACGATTGGGTACTCGCAACAGACCCCGAATTCAAGAACATTGTAAATCAGGGTACTACAGTATTTGAATATGCAAAGGTTGGCGACCTTGACCTCGGTAAGAGCTATTACTGGAAGGTCAAAGCCCGCAACGTAACCAAGCAGATGGGTGCAGAGTGGGAGAGCTCCAGCGTTCCCTTCCTCTTTACCACAACAAATACTGAAATTGTAGATAAGGAATTCTTAAAGGCGTCTATAGCTCGTGCTGAGATAGCGTTCTCTAAGGTAGAGGACGGTACAGGTAATGCAGGTGAGTTCAAAGCGGGCACAAAAGAAATGCTCAATAAGATGCTCTCTAATGCCAAGTATGTGTACTCCAGCTACACAGCTACTCAGGCAAAGGTAGATGCAACAGTACTTCAGCTCGATAAGGCAGTAGACGGTATAAGTGCATACAAGAATATGTCTTATATCACCTTTGATACATCCAATCCCGACCTTTGGGTACCTGCTAAGACAGATTCCGTAGTATACGGAGCGGACAATATCATATATACAAACGGTTCTGCAACCGTAGCATATATGAACAAGGTAGAAAACTACCAGATGGTTAAGTTCAAGATGAACGGTGACTTCTCCAACGGTTGGGGCGGCTTCACACTTCGTCAGGCAGATACCAAAGCCAATGTATACGGCGGTATAAAGTACCTTATAGTTATAAAGGAAGAAGTATTTGAATTCCAGAAGTACAAGGTAGGCGCAAGCGCTACAGGCGTTTTGGAAACAGTTCCCAACAACGGTATAGTAAAGAACGGCGAGTGGCACGAAATAGAATTCGGTGCTGCCGATGCCGACGGCGGTGTACAGGTATTCTTCAAGGTAGATGGTGAAACAATTTTCGACTTCTATGATAGCGAGATTCCTGTTTACGACGAAGGTTACTTCTGTCTCAAGCCCCCCGGTGGTGAACTCCAGATTGCAGCGGCAGATTCTGTTCCTACAGAATTCTATGAGCCTCCCGCAGATATAGCTAAGCGTGGTAAGAGTGTTATATACACCAATGATTCCGCAGAGTTTGAATCTCAGGCTAAGTGGAAGCTCAATAAGGATCAGACCATGGGCTACAACGAAAAGGGTGTATACACTGTAGATTCCAAGACAGCAGCAGCTAAATACACATTAAACGGTACCAGAGAAGAAAAGATTATGCTCTACTACTGGCATCAGCCTGTAGAGGGTGGTGACGAGGCCGAAACTATTACAGCTACCTTCAACTACGACGGTACAACAGACCTTGTGGTAACTCGCACAATCGACTTCTCCAGAGGTACAGCAGGATGGAAGCCACTCGGTTCGTTTACATTCAACGACTTCGGTGGTAAGGGTACCATCTATATAGACATCAAGGGTAGCGGCAAGGGCACCTCGGTACTCCCCATAATCAAGAAAACAGCTATCGCACAGGAAATGTCTGACTTTACAAATCTGTTCTATACAAAAGCAGACAGCATGACTGCACTCCAGATAGACAGTAGCATTGCCTTTGTAAACGGTGCAGAGTCCGAACTTGACACAGCAGCACAGATTATAAACGGCAAGACATATGTTCCCTTAAGATTCCTGGCAGATGCCTTCGGCTATGATGTATCCTGGAATGCAGGTGCATTTGAAGCAACTATAGCAAGTAAGGATATGACAATGGTTGTTAAGCCCGGAACAAACAGCATGACAATAAACGGTACTGTCACAACACTTGAAGCTCCGGCTCTCATAGTAAACGGCAGAACTCTTCTCCCTGTAAGAGATATAACTGAAGCGTTTGGAAAGACAGTTCTCTGGAACGGCGCTACAAGAATAGTTCTTATCGGAGATAACATAAAGACAGCGGAAACAGATAACGAAGAGACATTCCAGCTTATAAACAAACAATTCGGAGGTGACCTGTAATGAAGAGTATTAATATTAAAAAAGCACTTTCGCTTGTACTCCTCATAGCTTTATCCCTCACACTTACAGTTACTCCGGCTCTTGCCGCAGTAAACTACAGTGTGGAAATCGCCGATATGAGAGATGGTATTCTTACCGTAATCGGTGAATCAGATGTAGAACAAGAGGGCAGTCTTAACATATTTGTGTTAAACCCCGACTATACAATTGAAGATGCACTCACTCCTGTTGCTATCCAGCAGCAGGGTGAGGCTGGCGTAGATGCTAGTGGTAACTTCAGTTACACATTCCCCTTAAACATTGATGCTGAGTTTGAAAGAGGCACATTTACATTCTATGTAGGTGGCAACGGCTACGGCGCTCCCGTACAGAGAGAATTTACATACACCTCCTTTACAAAGCGTCTTGAATACGCAAAGGGCGTATACGAAATGGCAAAGGCAGATGACGAAGAACTCGCCGAGTATCTCGAAACTGCAGCAAGCCTTCTTGCAGTAAACGATGCATTCTACGCTGTAGATGCAGATGCGGTAGCTTCCGATCTTGCCGATTACTATGCAGAAGCAGTAGTAGACTTTGGCGAAGAACTCGCAGATGGCGAAGAAAAGGACGAAACAGAACTCCACGCTATAGAAACAGTTGTTAACGATATCAACCGTCTCAGCGTTCTTCAGGCTTTCAGAGATTCTGAGTCCGATGTACTCTTTGATTCCAAGGGCGGTATCAAGGTAGATTCTATCATAGGTCTTACAGCCAAGGTTGAAGAAAACACTTCCCTTATAGATGAACTTTCCACACTCACTTCCGAAGGTGTTTCAAATGTAAACAACGCACTTCTCGGTGTTGATATAGCAGATGTAGATGAACTTGCAGTACTCTATGCAAAGAACATTATCCTCTACGGTATCAAAAACAATAACCAGTTGGGCTTCTCCTATGTAAAAGACTTCCTTACTAAGTCAAATACAGAGTATGCAGGTTACAGCATACCTAAGTATCTTGAACTTGCTGACAAGGCAGATGCAAATGCTGCTATAGTTGGTATAAAGTCAACTCTTACAGCAGAAAACCTTGCTTCCAAGGTAGAAGAAAAAGCAGCAATCGAAGAAGAAAAGCCCCAGAGCGGTAGCTCCGTTTCTTCAAGCGGTGGCGGTTCCGCAGGTGGCGGCGGTGGCGGTACTACAGTACTCCAGCCTATAGATAAGCCCGTAGTTACAGAACCCACACCGGTACAGCCCGGAAAGAGCGACATATTCTCCGATATCGCTTCCTGCGATTGGGCTAAAGAAGCTATCGAAAGTCTCTATGCAAAGGGCATCATCGCAGGTAACGGCGATGGCAGCTTCAACCCCGCAGGCAAGCTCACAAGAGAACAGGCCATAAAGATTGTATGTCTTGCTCTTAACATGACAGAAGGCGAAAATGCAGGCGAAGCTTTTGCAGATGAAGCAGAAGGCGCTTGGTACGCTTCCTACCTTGCAATTGCAAGAGCAAACGGCATTGCAGGCGGTCAGGGCGACAATATGTTTGGTATAGGCAAGAGCATTTCCAGACAGGACTTTGCAGTAATGCTCTACAGAGCACTCAAAGCAGAAGGTGCACAGTCAGAACTTAACTTTGCAGATGCATCCGATGTAGCAGATTATGCTAAAGAAGCAGTTGCTTACTTCGTATCTAAGGGCATAATAAACGGCTACAACGACGGTACATTCAGACCCACAGCAACAATCAGCCGTGCAGAAGCAAGTAAGCTCGTTTACGGACTTATTAAATAAGGAGGGATAAAACATGAAAAAGATTATATCATTATTTTTAACACTTTGTATTATACTTTCGCTTGTTCCCTCTGTTATGGCATCCGAATCTGTAGCTTCTTCGGATCAGGCTGTAGTTGATCGTGTGTTTGGTCTCGGACTTATACCCCATGCCACAAAGGCAGACTATCAGCCCGATGCACCTCTTACAAGAGGCGAACTCGCTTGGGTATTAAGCAATATCTATTATTATGAAACAAACACTTTAAAGAGTGAATTCACATGGCAGTTCTACGGAAACAGCTCCCTTGATAACGATTTCCTCAAGGATGCTCCCATCTCCGCTAATCCCACATTCACAGATGTACCTTCCACATACTGGGCATACAACATCATAGAAAATGTTGTATCCTTAGGCCTTATGAACGGTACAACTTCCGATAAGTTTGCTCCCGAAGCTAATGTTAAGCTCGATCAGCTTGTAAAGTGCCTTCTCGTACTTATGGGCTATGAAAGCAAGGCAGAAGCTCTTGGCGGTTATCCTGCAGGTTACACCAAGGTAGCAAACGAACTCAAGCTTTTAAGCGGCGTGTCCGCTCCCGACGGCATCGTTACAAATGATGTTCTCGTTAAGGTGCTCGACAACTGTCTCGAAGTTAAGCTCATGGAGTTTGACGGCGTAGTAGCTGACAAGAACGGCAGCTACATTGCATACACCAAGTCCGGTGACAACTTCTTAACAGGCATCCTCGGTCTTGATGTTGCAGAAGGCGTTATGAAGGACAACTCCGTTACTGCTCTCCTCGGTGGCAGCAAGGTAAAGGAAAATGAATTTGTTGTAGGTAATG
>JAZLCB010000335.1:0-2504 GCA_045614005.1 Clostridia bacterium | reverse complement strand
CTCTTTGTGAATATGGCTAAGCCCGTCGGAATCGTAAAGTATATTTCCGTTTGCGTCGGCAAGGGTTATTGTGCCGTCTATATGTTTTATGTTTTTAAGCTGATTTACTTCGTCGGATTCATCAATGCCTGCCGCTATAGTTCGAGCGGTGGATTTGATGTTTTCGCTCGTTGCGGTGTCAAAGTATGTGTAGCAAGCCGCAATTATAAGAAGTGAAGATAAAATCAGAGTTACAAGTGCCAGAAGGCACATGTTTCTGTATATTTTTTTGTACATGATATCAGCATCCCGAATTTATTTTGTAGCCTACATTTCGTACTGTTTCTATATAGCTTCCTGCGTTGCCGAGCTTTTGGCGAAGTGTACGGATATGCACATCGAGTGTACGCGATTCCGCTTCAAAGTCGGTTTCCCATATGTCGGATATAATCTTTTCTCTTGTTACGGCGTTGCCGTTTGCCTCGATGAGCATTTTGAGCAGTTCAAATTCCTTGTGGGTGAGGCTTACATCCGAGCCCTCCACCTTGACGGTGTATTTGTCGGTATCGAGTATTACAGCTCCGCATTCCAATATGCGCGGTGCGGATTTTACTCTGTTTTCGGCTCTGCGGAGCATTGCCTTTACTCTGGATATCAGCTCTAATACATCAAAGGGTTTTGTAATGTAGTCGTCTGCACCGAGGTCAAGACCGCGTATCTTGTCCATTCGTTCGGACTTGGCGGTGATGAGTATTACAAACAGGTGCTTTGTACGCTCGTCCTCGCGGATTCGCTTTAATATCTCCATTCCGTCCATATCGGGGAGCATAATGTCCAGAAGAACAAGGTCGGGAAGCTCGCTTTTTATACGGTCAAAAAAGAGCGAACCGTTTTCAAATCCTTCTACCGTAAATCCCGAAGAGGAAAGGGTGTATTCTATAAGTTCTCTTATGTTCTGGTCGTCTTCTACACAAAAAATCCTGTCCATACAAACACCTCCCAATATAACATTATATATTGTAACATATATATAAGTAGAAATACAAGTGGTAATTGACATTTTGCACTATAGATTATATAATTATTATATCTTATGTAAGGAGTGATATAAGTGAGCGATTTAATTATTAAAAACGACTGCCTTGAGGTATGCATTACCACAAAGGGCGCACAGATAAAAAGCGTAAAATCCGACAAGGAGTATATATGGGAAGCCAACCCCGAAATATGGGGCAAGAGTGCGCCTGTACTTTTTCCTATATGCGGTACTTTAAAGGACAATAAATATACATACAAGGGAAAGGAATACACCATGCAGAGTCACGGCTTTGCACCCAAGATGGATTACAGCGTAAGAGAACACAAGCAAGACTGCTTAAGTCTTTATATTACAGACAACGAGGAAACTATAAAGAGCTATCCCTTTAACTTTGATTTTGAAGTTAAGTTTACATTAAACGGCACTTCGCTTAAGGTGGAATACAATGTTACCAATAAGGGTAAAGACGAGCTCTACTACAGCGTAGGCTGTCACGAAGCTTATGCCTGCCCCGAGGGTATAGAAGAATACTATCTCCAGTTTGATAAAAAGCTCGACCTCGAAGAGCATACTTTGGAAGGACCCTTTATGTCGGGCAAAACAGCACCTTTTGCAAAGGACTGCAATATTATTCCGCTTACCGAGAAGCTTTTTGACAACGATTCAACCTGCTTTAAGAACATGGGTGCATACTCTGTAACTCTTAAAAACAAAGCGGGCACAAGAAGCGTAAAGGTAGACTACCCCGATTTTGACTACTTTATCATATGGCATATCCCCGGAGCACCCTACATATGTTTAGAGCCGTGGAAGGGATTTCCCGATTATACTGCAACAGACGGAGATTTTACCAAGAAGGACGGTATAATAAAAGTTGAAGCAGGACAGATAAGTAAATCTGAGCACACAATAACTTTTGAGTAAAAAACATAAAAATAAGTGACTGCATAATTTTGCAGTCACTTATTTTTGTTTGTAAGTGCTTCGAACTGATATCCCTCTTCATAGAGATACTCAATTACTTTAGGCAGAGTTTTTGCGGTTATTTCCTTGGTGGGGGAGTCGTGCATAAGCACCACTATATCGCCCGACCTTGAGGAATTTATCGTAAGCTTCAGGGTATCCATAAGATACTCTGCGGTGGGTGTTGTTGTGTTGCTGTCGCCTGTAAGGCACGACCAGTCTATATATTTGTAGCCTGCGTTTTTTAGTATATTTCTGTAGTTTCTCTTGGTGTTTTCGTCTGTGAGGCTGTCGTAACCGCCGGGGAAACGGAATACGAGATTATCGTATTCATATCCGAGCGCGGTATCTATTGCAGACTTGCACTTTTGCACTTCGTTTTTAAAATCTTCGCCCGAGTTATACACATTGGAGTACACATGCGAGTAGGTGTGGTTTCCTATTGTGTGGCCCGCTTTGGCAATGGACTTCATAATTTCGGGGTTTGCTTCGGCACGGTCACCTGTTACAAAAAATGTGGCTT
>JAZLCB010000334.1:0-6718 GCA_045614005.1 Clostridia bacterium | reverse complement strand
TCCATATCGTAGTTTTCGGTATTGAGCGACTTGGGAAGCTGCTCAGCAAGAGGTGAACCTGCCTTGAGACGATAGTCGAGCTTGGAAGGATCGGCAAAATCGTCTGTAGCATCTATTATTACATTGCCCTGAATATCGGCATACTTCTGCTCCATAGAACCTATAACGGTAGACTCACAGTTAACAAGAAGGTTATCATATATAGTGGTATAAAGTCTGGGCTGTGCCTTGGTTTCGTACCACTTTTTGAGCTTGGGATATGCCTTGAAGTAAAGATCGCGGTCTGCGATGTCATTTATCATATCTTCAAGAGTACCCATCATGGTGATATCCCAGATTTCGCCATCCTTGTTCTGATGGAAAGCCCATGCCTTTTTGTTATCTACAATGATGTTATTGGAGAAGTCCATAGCTGCACCCTGGTTGGAGTTGTAGCCGTTACCGTTAACACCGATGATGAAGTTATTTATGATTGTATTACCCTGATGTCCGTCATCCATGTAGATACCGCAAGTACCGGAAATGAGTTTCTTGTCCTTGGGCTGTACATTGTGAATAAGGTTACGCTGAATCACATTACCTCTGTGAAGCTGGTTTCTACCCATGTATATAACACCGGCATCGGCAACTTCTCTAAGTACATCAGAAAACTCGTTGTCCTCTACCACATGGTTGTTACCAAAAAGGTGGATACCATGCTGTACGGACTTTGTAACTACATTTCTGCGGAATGTATTACCGCAACCTGTAGATACAAGAGCCGAGTCTATAATATAACGCTGATTTGCTGCACAGATAACGTTATCCTCGTATATATTATTGGATGGAGTGAGTGTGTCCACATCACCGCCGGTTGCATATATAGCAGATGAGCCTATATTTTCGAAATAACAGCCCTTGACATCACTATCGTATGCACCGTTCTTGAGACCGTAGGCACTCTGCCAGTAGCTTGCACCGGTAATAGCCTTGGCGCTTGAAGTCTGACGGATTGCCTTGTCTCCCATGTGTTTGAATGTACAATTTATAAAATCTACATTTCGTATGTCCTTAGTTATTACACCATAGCCTCCCGACTCTTCGAAGTTTAAACCTTCGAAGGTAACATTTTCGAGGTTTGCTATATCCACTATAGAAGCGCCCTCTACAGCAAGCTCAACAGTAGCTCCTGTAAGAGTATGCGGAACATACATATATAGCTTCATCTCGTTGCGGTCTATGTAGTATTCGCCGGGCATATCAAGCTCTTCTAAGAGGTTAAATGCCTTCCATCTCTTGGAGAATGGGTTTGTAATGGTCACCGTGGATCTGATAGATAAAGTCTTTGCCACGTTATCCAGCTTTTCTACACTCTGGCGAGTCATACCAAAGTCATAGCCATTGTACAAAAGCACCCACCAATCCTTTGCATTTACCCATCTGTCGGGCTCTGCATCGGTGTACACTATGGTGTGGGAGTTGACTATGCTTGCCCATGTGGTATAGTCTCTACCATTTGGCCACTGTGCGAGCTGACATTCCATACCGTCTACATACACGCTGTTGTAGTCACCCGAACCGTTTCCGTTTAATGCATAGGATGTGTTGAGGTTTGTAGGATTGAATATGTCGCCCTGAGATACACCTTGGGATACAAGGTCTATCTCTGCGAGCTTGTTGCGGACACTATCCTTTACTCTGGAAAGAACCTTTTCGTCCGTTACGGGTTTGAAGGCATTTGCATTAAGAGGTACAGAACCCTTAAAACGAGCAGTTTCGCCCGGGTATGCCTTATATACAATGGGTTTTTCGGGAGTGCCCGAATCCTCGGCGGTAAAATTAACCTTGCGGGTATAGTAATCACCACCACGGAAAATTACTTCTATTGAATTTACACCTTGTGCTTTTAAGTCGCGTACTCTTTTGCGAGCGCCATCCAATGTCTTAAGCGGTGCATTGATGTCGCCCACAGCCGAGTCGTTACCGCTTGGAGATACATATATCTGTGCGGTATCCTCTGAGGCAAGTACGCAAGGAGCAAATGTTGTAAACACAAAGAGAACTGATAATACTAAGGATATAATTCTCTTGTTCATGTTCTTTCTCCTTTCTTACTTACCTTATTTATAAATTACTGTACCTATTGTGTGACCCCACGATGTTTCTGTACCTACTATCTTGTTGTAGCTTTCGGTAGCGAGGTCGCCGGATTCTTCGTAGCTTACAAGATCATCGGCTGTTCCCGAACGAACGGAAATTTCACCTCTTACGCCTTCTTCTACTACAAGGATTACCTTGGTAAGTACATGGAAAACAGCATTTTCTCTTGCGGAGAAGTAGTTGTACTGTGCAAGTGCTTCGTTGTAAGGAAGATCCTTGGTCTTGTCGTTAGTGTACCAGTATTCTTCTGCCTTTTCTGCTACAAGGTGAGGTGCTTCGGTTGTAATTCTTACATAGTTGCCATCTACAGAATAAGGATATCCTGCATAGGTATCGTTGTTGTACCACTGGAGCGAAGGTGCACCAAAGGGATTTGCCTGCTTTTCGCTCATATCGTATGCAACAAATATAGCAGAGATTTCGTTATCGCTGTTTACAGCATAGCGGATTATATCACCGGGTTCAATATCTACAGGTGTTGCGCCTACCTTGTTGGAGGAGTCAACAAATTCCACTTCTGTGCTTACGGGGAATGTTGTTTCGGTTGCAGTCTTCTTATCGAAGTCCATTACATAGCCCTTGTATGCCTTAGTTTGTTCTTCATCGGCATTGACAATAGTTGTAACCTTGGATACGAGGAATACGGATCTTTCTGTAACTGCATCACCGGAAGCAGAACCGCCACCTACTGCAAATGCCATTACAGAAGGCATTATGGAATCTTCCTCGGTATCATATGCATTGAGATAATAAGATGTATTGTTCTGGAATGCAACCTTATTTACATAGAACTTCTTTTCGTTGTTGTACTCATCTTTGGTAGCGGGTACAGCAAATAGTGTTGTAAGCTTCTTATCATAAACCATGGCCTTATTTAAGTAACCCATGTTGGACTGATAAGAATACTTTATACCAACAAACTCATTTGCAAGGTAGTCCTGATATGCGGCCTGGTCGTCATCGCTCTTGCTTTCTGCAGAAAGCTCTACATAAGGAACAAGCTCGTACCAACCACGATCATCGGTATCTTCCATACCAAAGCCAAGAGGGGTAATTATAGCCTTTAATATCTTGGTTTCCTTGTCTATTCTGTAGAGAACCATTTTACCAATAGCACTTTCGATCTCTGCCATTGCATCATCGGACTTAATGCTGGAGTGGTTTAAGATAACCTTGTTGTCAAGTTCGTATACAGCAAGTTCGCTGTCCTCTGTGTAGAGTTTAACTGCACATGTATCGGAGAATCCGTTGGCATCCTTGGCAGCGTCTACAAGATATGCCTTCTTGAGGTCGGTAGAATCTGCAAGGTTTTCCATCCATATGAGGTTGCCCTCGTAGTCAAAGTAGAGGTCGTAGAGCTGGCCGAGCTTTAAGGACATATTCTCTTCGAGTTCTTCTGTACCCTTTAAATAATATGTGCTTTCGCCGTTGGATACTTCGAGCTTATCGTCGTATACATAGTTTGTAAGTTCAAAGTTTGTAACAGCAGCGGAGCATACCTTAATGCTTATGTAGCTTCCGTCTTCATTCTTTGCTACGCTTATGATATTGCCCTTGGAAAGTGCGTCAAAATCTACTGCATTTCCGTTTGCATCGGTAATTACGATAATCTTGCCGTCTTCCTCTTCGAGGTCGAGAGTTTTAACATCATTCATACCGCTGTAGGGTGTCTTGGAATAAATTATTTTGTCGGAAGATGCAATCTTGTTGATTTTACCTACCATATAGTCATTTACAACTATAACATCGTACTTGTTGCCCTGTGTGGATACAAGTGTGATATCACCAAAGAGGAAATCAAAGGTATCTGCATTGTATCTTGTAAGAGCTGTGTTGTTGTATATAACCTTGGGAGATGCTACAAGAGAGGCATTAATAAGCTTGCCATTCTCGTTGTAGTACTTCATGGTAGAAGATGCATAGCCTGCAAAATCACCTGCGGTGAATGTAACAGACTTGTCTTCGCCGGAGGTGGTAACATATGCAATGTAGAGTCTGTCTGCATCGTCCTTTAAGCAATATGCTATAAGGTCTCTGCCGAGGTATGCTCTTGCATAGTTGCCTGCACCTATATTGATTGTCTTACCGCCGATTACTACTTTGGTATACCCTACTTTGGATGCACCATAGTATGTGGATACGCCGTTATCTGTCATTATGCCTTCTACCTTGTAGAGGGAAGCACACTCATTTAAGAATGTCTTGTCTGTTTCTTCGTAGCTTTCCTCACCGTCTGTACCGATGGAGGTAAGCTCGTATACATTAAGGTCGAATGCATTGTATATAAGATTTAAGGTTTCTCTCATGGTTATGAAATCGCCTGCTGTAAACGCAAGACCTGCAAGAAGCTTGATGTCTCTTGCATCCTTCATGTAGCCATCGGGATAACCACCCTTGTACTGAGCAAAACGGTCTCTGCCAAGCATAGACACTACAACCTTAACAACCTGACCTGCAGTTACATCGTAGTAAGGTCCGAAGTGTGTAGGTGTGATACCGTTCATGTAGCCCTTGGCATACATTGCATTTATTGCTTCGAATTCTTCCATTGTAGCATCCACATCGTCAAACACCTGTTCGTCGGAAGTGGTTATGAGTTCATCCTTGACATCTGCGCCAAAGATAACTTCCATGTTATCGAGATATGCCTTGTTTGCAGGAACAAAGTTGCAAAGACGCGCTATGAGTGTTGCAAACTCTGCTCTTGATAAAAGTGCATCAGGATTGTATGAATCTGAATCTACAATGCCGAGACCTATGAGGGTAGTTTCGGCAAGGTCAAGTTCTGCATAGGCTGAAGTTTCTTGTGCCATTGTGCTTACAGGGGAGCAGAAGAGCCCTGCTAAAATTGTAAGTGTTATAATATACGCTAATATTTTTCGCATTTTTTCTACCTCCCGTTAAGATTTAAAGAATTGCTTATGCTAAGCGCCTGAGAAATGATCTTTGCTGCCTGAGCTCTTGTGCAGATACCGCCCGGATTAAAGGTGTTGTTACCTACTCCGTTTACGATACCGTAGCCCGAAAGTGCTGCAACAGACTTAAGTGCATAATCTGCTATATCAGCCTTGTCTGCAAAGCTTAATTCCTCGGATATATCACCGCTTAAACCAAGAACTCTGTCTATCATTACACATGCATCCTGTCTTGTAACGGCACTGCCTACGCCAAATACATTGTCGCTCTTGCCGTTTATGATGCCGTTTGCCACACCGCCGTTTACATAGGGTGCGTACCATGCAGTGCTGTCTACATCGGCAAAGTCTTTACCGGAAGAAGCTGTACCTACCTTGAATGCTTCCATAAGAATCTTTAAGAACTGTTCTCTTGTAACAGTAGCGTCAGGGTTGTAGCTATCTTCGGTAACACCGTTTATAACGCCGATATCTCTTAAGTAGTGGATATCGCTGTATGCCCAGTGCGACTTGGGAACATCAGTAAACTCTGTACCTGCAGCTACAGCTTCTTTCTTATCTTCGGGTTTAGCTGCAGAAGCGGAACCGCCGCCACCGCCACCGCCGAAGCTTACCTTGCTGCCGCCTCTGTTGTCGTCATCGTCATCGTCATCTTCGGTATCTTCTGTTTCGTATGCATCATCTAATGCTTTTTCGAGTGTTGCTACGGTAAAGCTCTTCTTTGCAATTTCGTTTGCTAAGAAGTCGGAAGCATCGTCTAAATCAAAGAGTGCTCCTGCATCTATACCTGCTTTTGCAAGATTCTTCTTGGTGAGGATTGTGTTAAGGTATGCAATACCTTCATCCTTGGGGTTTGCTATTGTAACTAACACAAGGTTTTTGCAAAGGTCTTCGATAAATGCACCGTAGGTAGCGTAATCCTTGCCTGTAACAGAAGACTGAAGTGCCTTCTTACCTGCCTTGGAAAGCTCGCTCATTGCACCCGCATAGAGTGTAACGCCATCTGCATCTATTGCTTCGAGCTTTAATTCATCTTCAAAATTGAAGTTGCCGTTTTCATCTGCAAGAGCCACCTTGTCGGAAGTCTTGTTGTAGAGTGCCACTACTGCAGCTCTCTTAACATACTCTGTAAGAGTTGCCTTGTCGGTAAGGCTTTCCTTATCTGCGCCTGCTACGATAATATCAGCAAGCTCTGCCATATCTGCATTAGCTACATATGTGCTTCCAAGCTCGATAAGGCTTACTACTGTTTCGATATCTTCTTTGAATTTGTCGGGCTTATTTGAAATATTATCTATAACAACTTCGATATCGTTTGTTTTGTCTACTGTAAGAGCTACGCCCTTTCTTACACCGTCTGCCTCAGCTACAACATAGTACTCGCCTTCGGGAACATCTGCACTGAGTGCCAATGTGAGTGTGCGTGTATCCTGAGATACGCTAAGCTCAAAACCTTCTTCCATAATATCGGTTCTTTCTTCGTTTAATACATACCAATCGAATTCGTATGTACCTGCTATGGGTGCGTCCTGTGCATCTGTAACAGAAGCAGTAAATACTGTTTCGTCAAATACACCTACTGTTGTGTCACCATCTGTTACATCTATAGTTACGTTCTTATCGCCTGCTACTGTATCTCTTATAACAGGCTTTGTAACCTCTAT